>JBGOYP010000001.1:0-38691 GCA_041479785.1 Candidatus Aminicenantia bacterium
AGGTCGGCCGTGCCCCGGATTTTGGATAGGGTTTTGGCGATTTCGTCGGCTTTGTCCTTGAGCACGTCCAGGTCCTCCCCGAAGAGCTTGATGATGAGCTGGGCCCGGGACCCCGCGACAAGTTCGTCGATCCGGCAGGCGATGGGCTGGCTGAAAGAGAACGCCATTCCCGGAAAAGTTGCGAGCGAGCGCCGCATTTTTTCGGTCAGGTCGGCCCGCGTTTTAGCCGAGGTCCACTGGTCGCGCGGCTTCAGCATGCCCACGTATCCCGTTTTCTCCACGCCGCGCGCTTCGAGAGCGATGCCCGTCTGACCGGTCCGCGAAACGATAGTTTCGAGCTCGGGGAAAGCCATCAAGGCCTGCTCGACCTTCAGGCTCATGGCGATGGAATCGGAGAGGGAAATCCCGGGCAGGAACTGGATGTCCATATCGTAGGCGCCTTCGTCCATGATCGGCATGAATTCGGTGCCGAGCCGAGGGACGAGGACCAGCGCTCCGCCGAGGAGCGCCGCGGCGACGGCCACGAGGACGGCCCGGTGGCCCAGGCTCCAGCGCAGGGCGGGAAGATAAACCTTCTTGGCCGCCTCGATCACGACGATTTTCTTCTCCCGTCGATGCGCCTTGAGGAGCGTGTAGCAGAACGCCGGAATCGCCACGAGCGAAAGCACGAGCGACGAAAACAGGGCGATAACGTACGTGAACGCTAGAGGCAGGAACATCTTCCCTTCAATCCCCTGCAGGGCGATGATCGGGATGAAGGTCAGAGAGATGATGAGCTCGCCGAGGATGCTCGGCTTGCGGACTTCCATGATGGCGTTGAAGACCGTCGCCAGCTTGGCGGCCCGGGCGTTGTTTTCGGCGAGATGCCGTTGAACGTTCTCGACCTGGATGATCGTGGCGTCGATGATCATCCCGATCGAGATGGCCAGTCCGCCGATCGACATGAGGTTCGCCGATAGTCCGGCCAGCCGCATCATGACGAACGTGGCCAGCGACGACAACGGAAGGGCGATGACCACGATGAACGCCCCGCGGAAGCTGCGAAGGAAGAGATAGAGGACGCCCACGACGAAGAGCGAGCCGAGAAGGAGGGCGTCGGTCACGGTCTGGACGCTTTTGTTGACGATGTCGGAGCGCTTGTAGAACGGACGGATTTTCACGCTCATCGGCAGGATGTCGCTCGTGTTGATCTCGTCGACCCGACGCTCGATCTGCCGGACGACCTCGCGGCTGTTGGCGCCGCGAAGCATCATGACGATGCCGCCGACGACTTCACCCTTGCCGTCCTTGACGGACGCGCCCTGCCGGACGGCCTGTCCGACCCGGACGTCGGCCACGTCGCGCATGACAACCGGCGTCCCGCCTTCAGCCTTCAGGATGATGTTTTGGACGTCGTCCACCGATTGGAGGAGCCCGATCCCGCGGACGAGGTATTGCCGGGCGTCGCTTTCGAGGACGTTGCCGCCGACGTTGAGGTTGTTCCGTTTGAGGGCGTCGGCGATTTCGCCGAGCGAGAGCCCGTACTTGAGAAACTTCTCCGGGTCAGCGATGACCTGGTATTGCTTGATATAGCCGCCGAAGGAATTGATCTCGTTAACGCCCGGGATGGACTTGAGGATCGGGGCCAACGTCCAATCCTGGACCGTCCGCAAGTCGGTCAGATAACGGACCTGAGCGTCCGGGTCGGAGGGCCCCGGGCCCTCTAGCGTGTATTGGTAGATTTCGCCCATGGCCGTCGAGACCGGACCCATCGTGATCTCGACCCCCGACGGGAGCTTGTCCTTGGCCTCGCTCACGCGTTCGTGGACGAGCTGGCGGGCGAAATAGATATCGACGCCGTCCTCGAAGACGACCGTAATGACCGAGAGGCCGTATTTCGAGACCGACCGGAGCTGGGCCAGGCGCGGCAGGCCGCGCATCGCCATCTCGACCGGATAGGTGACGAACTTTTCGACTTCGAGAGGCGCGAGCCCCGGCGCCGAGGATAGGACCTCGACCTGGATATTGGTCACGTCGGGGAAAGCGTCAATCGGGATTTTCAGGAACGAATAAACGCCCGCGGCGATGACGAGCGCCATGACCAGGAGGACCAGAAGGCGCTGTTTGAGGGTGAAGGAAATAATGCGTTCGATCATGCTAGTCTTCCCCCAGCGTCTTTTTCAGCAGCTCGGACTTGAGGAAGAAGCTGCCCGTCGTCGCGACCGCCTCTCGTTCGCCCAAGCCTTTGAGGATCTCGACGTATCCCTCAAAGGAGGCGCCGACGACCACGTCGCGGACCGCGTATGTATGGTTCTTGACCCGGACGAAAACGACCTTCTTGTTCTGAAATTCCTGAATGGCCGCGCCGGGGACCGTGAGGACGTTGTTTTTCACGGAGGCGAGGATGTCCGCTTCGACGAACATCCCGGGACGCAACTGGCCGTCCTCGTTCTTGAGTTCCACCCGCACGTGGATCGTTCTCGTTTTTTCGTCCACGGTATTCCCGACCTGAAAAATCCGGCCCTTGAATTCCCGGCCCGGGAGGTCACTGATACCGAGAGTGATATCCGAGCCCACATGGACCGCGGGCAGGTCTTTCACATAGGCCTGCATATCCGCCCAGACGCTCGAAAGGTCGGCGATCCGGAACAGGCTTGCTCCGACCTGGATATAGTCTCCCAACGTGACGACGCTTTCGATGACCGTTCCATCGAACGGGGCCCGCACGGGAAGGAGCGTCAGGGTCGACCCCGAGCTCTCGACCTCGGCCAGTTCCGCGTCCGGGAGGTCGAAGACCCGCAGCTTATTTTTTGCGGATTCATAGAAGGATCGTGCCGTGGCCCGTTCGGCCGGGTCTTCGACGACGCGTTTGAGCCTCTGAGCGGCTTGAAGGAAGTCCGCCTGAGTGGCTAAAAAATCCTGGCTGTAGAGGGAGAGCAGGACCTGTCCCCTCGTCACCCGGTCTCCCGGGTACGACAGGAGCTGTTCAATGCGGCCGGTTGAGCGCGAGGTCACATGGGCCAGTCGTTTGGGGTTGAAGATGACCTCCCCGGGGACATGGATCGTCCGGGTCGCCGACCGGAACACGGCCGGCTCGGTTTGGATCTCGGCTGTTTTGACTGCTTCCGGAGTCAACGTCACGACCGTCGGCGAAGCGTCTTCGGTTTTTTCGGCCGCCGATTCCGCCGCAGGCTTAGGACGGCAGGCGGAAAGTCCGGCCCCGACGGCCAGGATAACCAAGATATAAACTAAGATTGTTTTTTTCATGAGGCCTCCTTACTCGGACCACCCTTCTCCCGCGACCTCGAGGTCGGCCACGGAGACGAGATAGAGATAAATCGCTTTCACATGTTCGAGCTTCGCCGTCGCGTACGTCCGGAATAGGTCGAGCAGGCTAAAGAATTCGACCTTGCCGTACTCGAAATGACGGAGGCTGGCCGAAACGTCGTCTTGCATATCTTTGAGCAGCGTTTGTTCGAAGACCTGGACTTGGCTTTCCGCCGCCTTGACGCGCGCGTAGGCGTTTTCGACCCGAGCCGAGAGCCGACGCTCTTCCCGGGCCGACGAAAGGGCGGCGATCTCGCCGGCCGTCTCGGCTTCCATCACCTCGCTCTGACGTTTCGATTTCCACAGCGGAACAGAGAGCCCGAACGAAAATCCCCAAGCGCCTCCGCGCAGGCTCGGATAATAAAGGCCGAGAGAAAAGTCTGGCAAGTTATTCTTTTTAGAGAGGTTAAGCTGGCTATGGGCTTGATTTTGGCGGGACGCCAGGATCTTCAGCGAAGCACTCGAGGCGCGGGCGTCTCCCGTGATTTCGGCTAGGCTTTTGGCGAACGGAACAAAGACTAAGTCGGTCGTTAAATTCGCCGGCTCGCCGGCCGCCCGGCCCATCATCGCGTTCAGCTCCACCTTGGCCGCGGCCTCGTTCTTCTCTTCTTCGATGCTCTGGTTGCGCAGTCGCGCCTTTTCGACGCGCGCCCGGAGGATATCGCTCGCGGAGGCGGTGCCCGCCCGATACTGGATTTCGAGGTTGGCGATCAGCTGGTCGAGAAGCTCGATTGATAAACGCAGGGCCTCGACCGTGCGCCTGGCCAGAACGGCCTTGTAATACGCTTTCTTGACGCCGGCCGCGACGATTTTTTTAATCCGCGCGAGCTCAAGGACGGACTGCTCTTCGCCGAGCGTTCCGATCTGCCGGCGCAACGATCTTTTTCCCGGAAATTCGAAGCGTTGTTCGACACCAAGGCTGAATTCTATTTCGGACGCGGTCTCTCGAAAGGCGAGGCCCTCGTCCCGGAAAACGATCTCCGGGTCGGCCATCGCCGTCGCTCGGAGCGTTTTGGCCGTTGCACTCCGGATCTCCATTTGAGCCAGGAGAATGTCGGAATTTCCGGTCATCGCGATCCCGACGGCTTTCTCCAGAGAGAGCCCGGATTCCTGAGCAAGGGCGCTCATGGATAGGCCGAGGACGAAAGCGGCCGCGACGACCCCGCCGGCCCGGCTTCGATATATCCTTAAACCTATCATGTCGAACTCCTTTCGTACGGTTTTCCAGGAAAATGCGCTGGGGGGATTTGCCGGGGCTCCGGCGAGCGGAGTTTCAGCAGCGAAGGGTCAGGCCGGCCGGCGGAGACTGTTCCGGAACAAGGGCCCGGGGAGGCGCCGCCGGTGTCGATGAGAGGATGGGAGATATTTCAAGGATACAGGACGCGCCGCATACGGCGATTGAGTGCACGGCCGAATCGTCCTGATGGGGAACGAACGAGGAGGCCTGGACGGCTTCGGAGGGAATCGGCTCATGAAGGCAATGGGCCGGCTCCCAGAAAAAACCGGCGGCGGGGAGGCCCAGACGCTCGGTCCGATTCAGCTCCCGGCATCGTTCGCAATCATCGCACTGACATAGAGATGCCGTGATCTCGAACTCGACGGCGGTCCGTCCGTCAGGCTTGTGGCACCAGACGGTTTGCGGAAGAACGGTTTCCAGAAGAAACAGGGAATAAAGGAGAACGAACATAACCGAGAGCGTCCGTCTGCGGATAACGCCGTCATCCTTCATGGCGTTCAAGGTAGCAGGGAACGGGGGCGTTGTCAATCCGTCCGGGACGAGCTACAATACCGGCCGCATGCAGATCCGAGTCGGCCGCCATTCCATTCTCCTTCTGTTGCCGTTGTTCATCTCTGTCTGCTCGTCCTCTCCGCGTGGCCTCATCGTTCTCTGCGCCGGGGACAGTATCACGGCCGAGGCATATCCGCACTTCCTCCAAAGGCTCTTCAATGACGCGGGCATGAAGGCGCGTGTCCTCAACTACGGCCGGAGCGGATTTACTTCGGGCGAATATCTTGGTTTTCTCGAGAAAAACCGGGAAAAACTGGCCGCGGAGAGGCCGGATTTCGTTCTTCTTCAGCTCGGAACAAACGATGTCCGGGCCGATGTCGACAACACGCCGGCCGACGTCTTTGCTCGCAATATGAAACGGATCATCGCGATCTTTCGCGGCTTTCGGAGCCGGGCGGATAAAACGCCGCAGGTCCTCTTGGCCACGGTTCCCCCCGTTCCCGACGGGACGCCTCTCCCCTTCTCCCCGGAATCCTCGCGGCGGGTCACGGAGGATATCAACCCCGGGGTCCGGGCGCTATCCGCGGAGGATGGGATCCCGCTCGTCGATAATTACAGCCTTTTCCGTGAGAACCCCGGCCTGCTGCCGGGCGTTCATCCTTCGCGAGAAGGATACCAGCGCCTCGCCGAGAACTGGTTTTCCGCGCTTAAACCGTTCTTCCGGCGATAATATATCGCGATCGTGGGCCGTCCCCGTATTCCCCCCTCCCCCTTTCGACAGGACCTCCCGGGTGAAAAGCCCGGCCGCGGGTTCCTGACCCGATTTTCCCTCTTGAAATCCGCCGCAATTGGTGCTAGTATGATTCCAAGTCGACAGAAAATAAAAGATTCAGGGACACTTAGGGAGCATTCCCATGAACAGACGACTTATCCGACCCAATTTCACCGAGATCAAGGACAAGATCAAAGCCGGCGAAGGCCTCAAACCGCCTTCTGCGCAAGGCCCTTCCCAGGGGCAACAGCAACACCAGCCGCCGCAACAAAAGAAGATCCATCCCCCGACGGACACGTTCGCGGAAAACTACTACTATCTCAAGCAGATGAGCAAGAAGACGCCGATGGCGGTCGTCTTTAACGACGGCCAGGTCGTCGAAGGCTACATCGAATGGTACGACCGGAATTGCATCAAGGTCAACCGCGATAATGCCCCGAACCTGCTGGTCTACAAAAGCAATATCAAGTTTCTCTACAAGCTCAGCGAAGGAAAAGACAGCCCCGAGCCGGATTCCGACAACAAGAAATGAGGCCGCGCCGGGTCGGGGTCACTCTCGGAGATCCGGGCGGGATCGGCCCCGAGATCGTCGTAAAAGCTCTTGCCGGACCGGCGTCTTTCCCGGCGGCGCAGTTCATCCTGTTCGGCCATGCGGGTCTGGTCGAACGGGAGGAGCGCAGCGGCGGCCTGACGCTGGACCGGGCGCGGATCTCGGTCCGTGATATCGACTCCGCCGTGGCCCCCTCCAGGCGAGGTGCCGCCGACCCCGGCAACGGCCTGGCGTCGTTCCGGTTTTTCGAAGCGGCCGTCCGGGCGGCGCGGGAGGGCGAAGTGGACGCCTTAGCCACCGCGCCGATTTCCAAACACGCTTGGGCCCTGGCCGGCCTTTCCTGGCGCGGCCATACGGAATTTCTCGAGAGCCTCTACCCTGATGCGATCATGACATTCTGGTCCGAGAAAATGACCGTCGCCCTTTTTACTCATCATATTTCGATGGCGGAGGCCGTTCGAAAAGTCACCCGGGATAATCTCGTCCGATTTTTCCTGGCCCTCTCCGGAAGCTTTGAACGGGCCCGGCCGGGGACGTATCAATTCGTCGTTGCGGGGCTAAATCCCCATGCCGGGGAGAACGGCCTTCTCGGCCGGGAGGAAGAAGATGAAGTCGTCCCGGCCGTCGCCGAAGTCCGGGCGCGCGGCTTAAACATCCGAGGGCCTTATCCGCCCGACGTTGTTTTCCGCGAAGCCCTGGGGCATCCGGGGAAAATTGTCGTGGCCCTCTATCACGACCAGGGATTGATCCCGTTTAAGCTGTCTTCGTTTGAAACCGGCGTGAACATTACGCTCGGCATGCCGTTCGTCCGGACATCCCCCGATCACGGAACGGCGTTTGATATCGCGGGCCGGAACGCGGCCGACCCGACGAGCATGGCCGAAGCCATCCGCTTGGCCGTCGAGCTATCGCCGGGCCCGCTTTAGTTCTGCGCGTAGCTCCCTGTTCCGCTCCCGCTCCTTGATGGCCTCTTTTTTTTCGTATGTTTTTTTCCCCTTGGCCAGGGAGACTTCGACTTTGACCCGGCCCTTGGCGTTGACGACGACTTTGGTCGGGATGAGGGTCAGGCCTTTTTCCGATATCTTCCCAGTCAGGCGCTTGATCTCCCGGCGGTGGAGAAGGAGCCGTTTCGGCCGCAGGGGGTCATGGTTGAAGCGGTTCGCGGGTTCATAGGGGCTGACATGGCAGTTGACAAGGAACACTTCGCCGCCGCGAACCTCCGAATAGCTTTCTTTGAGGCTGATCCGGCCTTCCTTGATCGACTTGACCTCGCTCCCGAGGAGCTCGACCCCCGCCTCGAACGTTTCGATGATTTCGTATTTAAAAAACGCGGATTTGTTGGCGGCGATCGTTCGCTCCCGGCGCGGCTCAGGCATGAACGGTCTCGACGCGGATGAGACTGATCTGGCGTTTGACCATTTTTTCCACGGTCAGGCGATAAGCTCCGAAATTCATGACGTCGCGTTCGCGCGGGATGCGGCCGAACTCGAAAAGGAAAAAGCCCGCGAGTGTCGTGTAGCCGGCGCTCTCGGGGAGATGGAAACCGAGCGTTTTATTGATGTTCTTGATACTGGCCGCCCCCGTGATCACCGTGACCCCTTCGCCGGGCTGGGTGAACCAGGCCTCCTCGTCGGAATCGTATTCGTCCTGGATGTCTCCGACGATTTCTTCAAGGATATCTTCCAGGGTGACGAGGCCCTCCATGTTGCCGAATTCATCGACCACGAAGGCCAGATGGAGGGCATTGTCGCGCATTTGCGTCAGGACGCTTTCCACGGACGCGGATTCTGGGATGAAGACAGGCTTGCGGAGGATCTTGGCCAGGACGATGTCCCGATGTTCGACCAGGGAGGGGATGACGTCCTTCGTATGAATCAGGCCTTCGATATGATCGAGGCGTCCCCGGTAAACGGGAAGGCGGGAAAATCCTTCCGTGACTACCGTTTCCAGGATCTGTTGAGAGGTCGCCCCGATCTCGATCGCCTTGATCCGGGGACGGGGCGTCATGATATCCTTGACCGGCCTGGTCGAAATCTCGAGAATCTCGGCGATCATGTTTTTCCTCAGGGCCGAGATCCCCGCAATCCCAGTTGTCAGGAGAGCTTTCGTCTCCTCCACCGTGATGGTGGATGGATGGCCGTGAGGCATGTTCTTCTGCGAAGGAAAGATCCGTCTCGACAGGAACGTGAAGGCTTTCACGAGGGGGTAGAACAGGATCATCAAGCCCCGGACGGCGCGGACGAGGAAAAAAGACGCCTTGAGGGGATTGTGGGCGGCATATGTCTTGGGGTTGATTTCCGAAAAAAGAAGGAGGACGAGCGTCGTCGCCGCGGTCGCCAGGAGAACCGCCTTTTCTTTGTCGTGGACGAGCGAAACGGAGATATACGTCGCCACGGACGCCGCGGCGACGTTGGCCAGAGTGTTTCCGATGAGGATGGCGGCCAGGAAATCATCGACCCGGGACAGGACTCGCTTGACCAAGCCGGCCCGTTTCGAGCCTTTCTTTTCCAGATAATCCAGCGTGAAGGGATTCGCCCCGATAAAGGCCGTTTCGGCCGAGGAGAAAAAGGCAGAGAGGATAACGAACGCCAGGAACAGAAGTATCGACGATAACATGGCCGAGGAGCTCAGGCTTCCAGGCTGGGCTTGATGTCTTTGAAGCAGGCCTCAAGGATGTGGAGGATTTTTCGTTCGATCTGGTTCGTGGGAAGCGACGCGGCCTCCGAAATCTCGATAACGACGAGTTCCTTAGCCTTTTCCATCATCTTCTTTTCGCGGAAGGACAGCGGCTTGATGAGGCTGAGGTAGAAGAGGCTTTTCAGGACGGCGACGATGTCCAGAATGGTCCCCGACTTCATCAGGTTCACGTGCTCCTTATACCGGCCTTTCCAGTTCATGGTCACTTCGACCTCGCCGTTTTTTATATAATCGAAGATTTCTTTTACGGCATGCTCCGAAATGAGCTTCCGGATGCCGATCTCCTCGACCGAAGACGCGGGGAGAAGGACAAGAGTGTTATTGGACAGGATGCGGAGGTGAAAAAGTCGGAACCGGACCCCGTCGTAGGCTTCGTCCTGGATGTCTTCGATGACGCCCAGGCCTTGATTGGGATAAATGATCCTATCGCCAATCTTAAATGAATTCATGGAAATTTAAATTATAGTATAAGTTAGCGGGATAGTCAAGCCGCGGAGCGAATAAAACTCCGGCTTGACAGACACGAGGCGGTCGGCTAACATTAAGCCCTCACAGGTACAGCGATGAAGCCGACATTTCGCCCGAACAACAGGAAACGTAAGAAGGACCACGGTTTCTTAGTCCGCATGAAAACCAAAGGCGGACAGAACGTCATCAAGAGACGAAGACAGAAAGGCCGGAAACGCCTCGCTGTTTAATGCGCGAAAGCTATGGGCCTCGCGAGAGGGTCCGCAAAAAAAAGGATTTTAACGAACTTTACGGGAAAGGCGTCTGTGTTCGAGGCAACTACTTCAATCTAATATATTTACAGAACGCTCTTGGCCATTCCCGGATGGCGGTCGTCGCCAGCCGGAAGGTCGGAAACGCTGTCGAGCGCAACAGGGTCAAGCGTCGAGCTAAAGAATTGTTCAGAAGGAACAAGGATGAACTGAAGTTTCCGATGGACCTTATTCTGATCGCGAAGAAGGATTTTCCAGGCGCGACCTGGCGGGAGACGCGGGAGCGGTATTTTGATGCGCTCCGGTCGATCCGAGCTAGAAGCTGAGTGATGAGAAGCATTTTTCTTTTCTTGATCCGGGCCTATAAAATGATTCTGTCTCCCTTTCTAGGGTACCACTGCCGGTTTTATCCTACGTGTTCGGATTATATGGCCCAGGCCGTCGAGAAATACGGTCTGCCTAGAGGGTTCGTGATCGGGCTCAAAAGGCTCGGACGGTGCCATCCTTTTCATAGAGGCGGCGTCGACCCCATACCATAAAAGGACATCTTATGGAAAAAAGGCTACTCCTAGCGATTGTATTATCGTTTCTTATTCTTCTTCTTTTTCAGCTCGTTTTCGTAAAAAAAGCTCCCGAACTCAAACCGTCTGTCGAGCCGGCGGGCCAAGCGCAAAATGCCGTCGCGAACAGGGCCCCCGATAAAAAACCGTTGGAGAAAGACGCCCACGGCCTGGCCCCGACGGCCCAGAATCCTTCTAATGCGCTGAAAATAAAACAATTAAAATCTTCCGAGAAGACCGATATAACGATCTCGACATCCCTCTATGAAGCGGTCTGGAGCAATAAGGGTGGCGTTCTGGTAAGCTGGAAACTTCGCAAACATAAAAATGACAAGAACCAGGACTTGGACCTTGTCCCCGCCTCCGCGAGCGAGACCGGGGTCTATCCTTTCGCTCTGTTGGACGACGACCCCGAAGCCATGAAAAACGGCACCAAAGGCATCGCTGAGAACGCTTTAAACCTTCCCTTCTATGAGGTCAACGGCGGCGAGATAAGAAACTCTCAAAAAATCAGCATTATGGACGGAGACAAAGCGGAGGTCCGTTTCGCATACGCGGACGAGAGAGGAAACGAGGTCGAAAAGAAATTCGTGTTTTATGGCGGCGCCTATCAGTTCGATATTTCGCTCCGCATCCGGAAGAACGGCCAGGACGTCCCTCCGCGCCTTTTATGGGGGCCGGGAATCGGAAACCCGACCGCAGCCGAGCTTAAACAGCGGATGGGAACAAGCGGCGGCGCTTCGTTCCTGATTTCCGGCAAGATCTTTCGGCTCCCCGAAGATGTCAAGAAATACAAGCCGGAAGCCAGCGGTTTCAATTATGTAAGCTGGGCGGCCTTCGATGATGTCTATTTTGCGGCGATATTTCTTCCGTCCGGGCAAAACGGGACAGCGTCGTTCCTCAAGCAAGACACGGACAAAGGGTCATATTTCTTTCTGTCCATGACAAGCCCGCAAAAAGCGTTTATCGGGCCGAAGGAATATGATGCCCTGGCGGATTTCGGGCACGATGCCAAGAAAATCGTCCAGTTCGGATTCTTCGGGTTCTTTGCCGAAATCCTTTTCTATTCGATAAAATTCATCCACAAATTCATTCCCAATTGGGGGTTTGCCATTATCCTGCTCACGATCGTCATCAAGATCATTTTCTTCCCGCTGACCTATAGCAGCACGAAATCCATGGCCAAAATGGCCGGCCTCCAACCGAAGATCAAGGCCCTCCGGAACAGGTATAAGAAGTCAAAAACCGATATCGAACAACGCCGGCAGATGAACGAAGAGATGATGAAGCTTTACAAGGAGCATGGCGTCAATCCGGCGGGCGGTTGCTTGCCCATGCTTATCCAGATTCCCTTCTTTTTCGGTTTTTATGGGATGCTCCGGGCAGCGATAGAATTCCGCCAAAGCCCGTGGATTCTCTGGATCAAAGACCTTTCCTTGCATGACCCCCTTTACATTACACCGATTTTGATGGGGATCACTCAGTTCATTAGCCAAAAAATGACGCCGACGTCGGCCGACCCCTCGCAGCAGAGAATGATGTTGCTTATGCCGCTCATCTTCACTGTCTTTTTCTTAAGCTTTTCGAGCGGGCTGGTCATTTACTGGCTGACGTCCAACGTCGTCCAGATCGGACAACAATATATCATGAATCGCATGATTAAGGCGAAAAAGGGCGAGTCCAATGGAAAACGAAGAAAAAAGTGAACTTATTCCGGAATTCAAGGGTAAGAACCTCGAAGATGCCATTGCCCATGCCGAGCATAAGCTGAAGATCTCTCGGTCCGAACTGAATTACGAAGTCGTAACCGAGAAAACAAAACTCTTCGGAATCAGCAAAGAGATCGTAATCCGGGCTTGGCCGAAAAATGCCGCTGAAGAAAACGCCGTAGCCGATTTTCTGGAGAAATTACGGGGCGTATTTCCCCTGGACTTCACTTATGACATCAAGAAAAAGAACGGCTTCGTTTTTGTCATTTTCGGCGGAGAGGACAAACAGCTCCTCCTCTGGAAGGATGGTTCCCTGCTTTTGGCTCTACAGCATATTCTGAACAAGATTTCGAACCAAAAAGTCCAAGTCGATTGCGAATTCTTCCGCAAAAGAAAGGAAAAAAAGCTGCGCGACTACGCCCTGGACATCGCCCACCAGGTTCTAGAATCCGGGCGGAACGAAATCCTCGACCTCATGAATCCGTATGAACGACGGATTGTCCATATCGCCGTCAATCAAGTTCCGGGCATCACGAGCGAAAGCCTGGGAGAAGGGTTCCTCAAAAGAGTTAAAATATTTCCCGTCGACAAACCTCGTAACCCATAAAACACACGCGAGCGAACTTCCCCGGGCGGAAATATTAAAATTTTTCCCGCCCCGTCTATTTACTATTTCGCGACGCTCTTTTAAAATTCGGTTCAAATGGAGGACTATGCCCGGGACGACACGATCGTCGCCATATCGACTCCCCTTGGGTTCGGCGGAATCGGCATCGTCCGGTTGAGCGGCAATGAAGCGCTTGAGATCGCCCGGAAGATTTTCATTTTTACGACGGCGAAGACAACGATAATTCCCCAGCGCGCGGTTTTTGGTCATCTCGTCGAAATCGGGGGCGGGGAGCGTCTCGATGACGGATATCTCATCTATTTTCGCGGACCTCATTCCTATACGAAAGAGGACGTTGTCGAGTTGAGCCTTCACGGGAGTCCGGCCGTTCTAGAGGGAGCTCTCCGTTCGTCGATCAAAGCGGGCGCGCGGGCCGCTCATCCTGGAGAATTTACGCTTAGGGCGTTTTTGAACGGTCGATTCGACATCATCCAGGCCGAAGCGGTGAACGACCTGATCCATGCGACCTCGCTCGAGGCGGCCAAGCTGGCTTTTAGGCAGATAGACGGGAGACTCTCGATGAAAATCTGGGAGTTGCGTCGCCGGATGGTCAGGCTGCAGGCCGATATCGAAGCCTTGATCGAATTTCCCGAAGAATGTCTCCCGGTCTCGTCCCAAAAAATCTCCCGCTCGCTTGCCACAATCGTCCGTTTTCTTGAAAATTTGGTTTCGAGCTATAACGCCGGGAAAGCCCTTTTCGAGGGCGTGACCCTTGCGATTGTCGGAAAGACGAACGTCGGGAAATCGACCCTTTTTAACGCGATTCTCGAGGAGGACCGGGCTATTGTCACTCCCTACCCTGGCACGACGCGGGATTTCTTGAGGGAACGTGTCCGGATTCGAGACGCTTATTTTACATTGGTCGATATGGCCGGTCTCGCGAAGTCGCGGGCGAAGGTCGAAAAAGAGGGTATCGAAAGAGGAAAGCGCTTGGCCGCTCAAGCGGACGGACTTCTGATTATCCTGGATATTTCGAGAAAGGAATCTCGGCAGGATCAAACTCTTCTCGAGGCTTGCCGGGACAGGAATGCACTGGTTGTTTTTAACAAGATCGACCTCCCGCGAAAAATGGATACCCGGCGAATTAAACGATGGAGCGGACGGCTTCCCTCAGTCGAGATCTCGGCGCTCAAGGGGAATAATATCGGCTTTTTAAAAGCGGAGATCTATCGATTATTCGCGGTCAAGCTGAAAAACCCGGAAAGCACGATTTTTCATTTGAGGCAAAAAACGGAACTCGAGAGTATCTTGAAGCACTGCTTGAACGCCCGGGATAGGCTGGCGATGACAAGCTCCGAGGAAATATGCGCCGAAGAAATGCGCGATGCTATACAGGGAATGGGCCGGCTCACGGGCGATATCCGCACAGACGAAGTCTTGGAAGATATTTTCAGCCGGTTTTGCGTGGGAAAATAAAATGGGACCTCAATCCTCTGACCGGTATGATGTCCTAGTCATCGGCGCGGGACACGCCGGTTGCGAAGCCGCTCATGCCGCGAGCAAAATGGGCTTGAGGACCTGCCTTATGACAATCCACCTCGAGACAATCGCCCAGATGTCCTGTAATCCCGCTATCGGGGGATTGGCAAAAGGCCATTTGGTCCGCGAAATCGACGCTCTCGGGGGGATCATGGGACTTCTTGCCGATGAAACCGGAATCCAGTTTCGGTTGCTCAATCAGAGTAGGGGAGGGGCGGTTCAAGCGCCCCGGGCGCAATGCGATAAAGCGTTATACCGATTGACGATGAAGAAATGGCTCGAAGAAATCGCCAACTTGACCATTTTTCAGGGGATAGCATCCGATATTCTGGTTGAAAAAGGAAAGGCCGTCGGCGTATCGACCCTGGACGGCCATATCATTCGCGCCAAAGCTATCATCGCCACTCCGGGAACATTCCTAAATGGGCTCATCCACATAGGATTGAGCAGCTATTCGGCCGGGAGGGCGAACGAACCGGCTTCGGTCGAACTCAGCTCTAGCTTGAGGAAGCTAGGATTGAAAACTTTGCGGTTGAAAACCGGGACTCCGATGCGCTTGGATAAAAACACGATTGACTGGTCGAAATTCGAGCCCCAGGAGGGCGACAAGATTCCCGTCCCCTTTTCATTCAGGACAAAGCGGAAGCTTGAAAATAAGGTCGTTTGTTATGTCGGATATACGAACGCGCGAACGAACGACGTCATAAAGAAGAATCTCGATAAATCGCCTCTTTTTTCAGGTAAGATCAAAGGAATAGGAGCGCGGTATTGCCCCTCTATCGAGGACAAAGTCGTCAAATTTCCTCATCATCCGCGCCATCAGTTCTTTTTAGAACCCGAGGGGGTGGAGACGACCGAAATCTATGTGAACGGTATCTCCACGAGCCTTCCATATCAGGTCCAAAAGGATATCCTTAAAAGCATCCCGGGAATAAACCAAGCCAAAATATTGAGGCCGGCGTACGGCATAGAATACGATGCGGTCGCTCCGATTCAGCTCTTTCCCACTCTCGAAACGAAGGTTTGTCAAGGTCTTTACCTGGCAGGACAAATCAACGGAACCTCGGGGTACGAAGAGGCTGCCGCCCAGGGATTGATGGCAGGGATCAACGCCGTCCTGAAAATCAGGAAACAGGGCCCGTTTTTAGTTAAGCGCGAAGAAGGTTATATCGGAGTCCTCGTTGATGACCTCGTCACAAAAGGGGTAGATGAGCCGTATCGGCTATTTACGTCGCGCGCGGAATATCGCTTGAGGCTGAGAATCGACAACGCTGACGGACGTCTAACCCGATACGGATATAAGCTTGGCCTAATTAATGAGGAGGAGTTTGACCGCTACGAACGTAAACAGGAGCGGATCTCTAAAGTTTTGAACTATCTCGAGGCCAGGAAAATATCATTGCAAAACAATGAAAAAATATCACTGCGGGATTATCTCAAAAAGCCTGAAATTCGGCTGTCAAATGTGCTAGAATACGAAAAGATGCCCGAGGCCTTATCGAGCGAAGAGGTTAGGCATATAGAAGCCGAAATCAAATATGAGGGGTATCTCAAGAAGCAGGATAAAGAGATCGCGAAGGCCCTTAAAATTGACAGCCTTCAAATACCAGGGGATTTAGATTTTGGGTCGGTCCCGGGCCTAACGAGAGAGGCTATTGAAAAACTAAAATTAAATAGGCCGCGGACTATTGGAGACATGAAAAAAGTGTCAGGGTTAACACCTTCGGACGTTATGAGCGTTTATATCCACCAGAATATCCAAAAAAAACGGTCGCGGAAGGCGAATGTTCCACGTGGAACACAGGACGATGAACCATAGAATAATCGCGGTCGCGAATCAGAAAGGCGGTGTCGGAAAAACTACGACAGCCATAAATTTAGCTTCCTCTTTGGCCTATAAAAAAGCGCGCGTGCTCGTGGTGGACCTTGACCCCCAAGGAATGACGACTGCCGGCCTTGGCAAATCGAAACAAGCGGACAAAGGAATTTACCAGGCTATGATGAACGGCCGCGATACAATGGAAGAAATCCAAGGGACCGAGTTGGATAATCTCTATATTTGTCCTTGCTCTCCGGAATTGGCGGGCGTCGAGGTCGAATTATTTTCCAAGGAGAGCCGCGAACGAATGCTTCGAGGGGCCCTCGATAGCATTCGCTTAAAATTTAATTTTGTCCTCATCGATTGCCCCCCGTCTCTCGGTTTTTTAACGATCAACGCTTTATCCGCGGCCGACTCCATCCTCATTCCCGTTCAGACGGAATTCTTTTGCATGGAAGGAATCCCCGACCTTTTTCGGATTCTTAATGAAGTTCGGACATACTTCAATCCTACCTTGAAAATCGAGGGTATACTCCTGACGATGTTCGACGAGCGCACGAATCTTTCCCGCCAAGTCGCGGACGAAGTGCGAAAGTCTCTCAAGGAAATTGTTTTTGAAACGGTTATTCCAAGAAGCATCAAATTAGCCGAAGCTCCGAGCTTCGGGAAACCGATCGTTCTTTATGATATAAAGTCGCGTGGCGCCGAAGCTTACTTAAGCTTGGCGCGGGAGATCATGGAAAAATGAAACAAGCGCTTGGAAAAGGCCTCAAAGCTTTTATTCCGGAAGAATTCGGCATCCTTAAAGCAGAAACGTATGCTGAACTCGAAATCGAAAAACTCACTCCGCACCCGCTTCAACCGAGGATGAAATTCGATGAAAAGGGCATCGACGAGCTGGCCCAATCGATAAAAGAGGCCGGCGTTCTTCAGCCGATCATCGTCGTCCCCAGCGACGGCGGATATAGAATTCTCATTGGCGAAAGACGCTGGCGTGCGGCGCAAAAAGCAGGCCTTCGCAAAGTCCCCGTGATCATTCGTAATATTCCGCAGAACAAACAGCTTGAAGCGACCCTGATCGAGAACTTGCAACGGGAAGATTTAAACCCGATCGAGATCGCTCTTTCATATAAAAGGCTGATCGAAGAGATGAACCTTACCCAAGAAGAAATCGCCGAAAAAGTCGGGAAAGATAGAGCGTCCGTTGCCAATTTTATACGCTTGCTTAGGCTTCCAGGCGAAATCCAGGACGAAATTCAGAGCGGAAAACTCTCGATGGGGCATGCTAAAGCATTGCTGGCCGTCGAAGAATCGAAAATTCTCTTAAGCCTCGCGCAGAAGATTATTCATAAGGGGTTGTCCGTCCGAGAAACGGAAAGCCTGGTCGCCAGACTAAAAAAACAGCCGGGGCAGAAAAAGACCAAGGCCGACCCTAATCTCGATGCCGTCCAAGAAGAACTCTTAAGAGCCATTGGCGCGAAAGTCTTGATATCGGGAAGCCAAAAAAGAGGAATGATAAAAATATATTATTTTTCACTTGAAGAGCTAAATCGGATTTTTGAGCTTCTCAAAGGAGGCCGGGCGTGAAAGAAAAAAAAGCCGACGATAACAAGATTTCGGGATTCCTGGACGAAGGAACGGAATTCAGCGGAACGATGAAGTTCACGGGATCCTTCCGCATCGACGGACATTTCAAAGGAAAGATCGAGTCCGATTCGACTCTGCTCATCGGGAGCAAGGGAAAAGTAGAAGCCGAAATCGTCGTCCGTCATGTTGTCGTCAGCGGGGATTTCAAAGGCGACATAAAAGCGACCGAGCGGGTGGAAATCAACAGCGAAGGGCGGGTCGTCGGAACAATCCTCACGCCGAAACTGATCGTAGAAGAGGGAGCGTTTCTTGAAGCTCGTTGCCAGACATCGAGCGTAGACTCGATCTCTGACGCAAATGTTGGGGAAAAGAAGGAATCCCGGATTTGAAGAAAGCTCTCGGCGTAATTCCCGTCCGTTATGGAGCGACCCGTTTTCCTGGAAAACCGCTGGCTTCGATATTGGGGAAGCCCATGCTCCAATGGGTCTATGAAGGAGCGCAACGAGCCAAGCTATTGAGCGACGTCCTCATCGCCACGGACGATGAACGCATTCTCAAGATTTCCGCCGAAATCGGGGCCAAGGCTTTGATGACGTCACCGGGCCATACTTCCGGTTCAGAGAGAGTCGCGGAAGTCGCGGAATCCGCCAGGGTTTCGATCGTCATAAATATCCAGGGCGATGAGCCTCTTATTACAGGCGAAATCATCGATTTATTAATTCTCTCGCTACAAGATAGGGCGATTCCTATGGCTACGTTAATGGCGAAGAATAAAGATATATCGTCATTAAATAATCCGCATATCGTGAAAGTCATCGTTGATAAAAATAGCCAGGCGCTATATTTTTCGCGTTCGCCGCTTCCCCACGGCGCTTCTGATTTCTTCTTCCAACATATCGGGATCTATGGATACCAGAAAAATTTTCTTCTGAATTTTCATCGGATGGCCCGCTCCCGGCTCGAAAAAATCGAGAGCCTCGAGCAGCTGCGGGCTCTTGAAAACGGCTATCGCATTAAAATGGTCGAGATCCCTTTTCCCACCTTGAGTGTGGATACTCCTCAAGATATAATCAAGGTCGAAGATCTTCTGAGGAAGAGAAGCCATGAGTAAATACATTTTCGTGACGGGGGGAGTGCTGTCCGGTTTGGGCAAGGGTATCGCCGCCGCGTCCATCGGCCGGTTGCTCGAAAGCCACGGCTTTAAAATCACGGTACAAAAGTTCGACCCTTACCTCAACGTCGACCCGGGGACGATGAGTCCGTTCCAGCACGGCGAGGTTTATGTCACCGACGACGGCGCCGAGACCGACCTCGATCTTGGCCATTATGAGCGGTTTACATCGACGCGAACGACGAAATATCACAACTGGACCGCCGGAAAAATATACGACATCATCATCCGGAAAGAGCGGCGGGGCGAGTATCTCGGGAAAACCGTCCAGGTCATTCCGCACGTCACCGACGAGATCAAGAATGCGTTCCGCGCCGTCCAGAGCGACAACGATATCATTATCGTCGAGATCGGCGGGACCGTGGGCGACATCGAGAGCCTTCCGTTCCTCGAAGCGACCCGACAGATGCGCCTGAGCCTGGGGCCCGAGAATGTCGTCTTCGTTCATTTGACGCTCGTTCCTTACCTCGGCACGTCGGGTGAGCTGAAGACCAAACCGACCCAGCATACTGTGAAGGAGCTGCGCGCGATCGGGATCCAGCCGGATATCCTTCTTTGCCGCACCGACCGGTTCCTGACGCTGGACATCAAGACGAAGATCTCCCTCTTCACGAACGTACCGGTCGACGCGGTCATCACGGCCAAGGACGTCGGCAACATCTACGAGGTTCCGCTCATCTTCGCCAAAGAGGGCCTCGACGAATTCATCCTCAAGCAGCTGCGGCTCGAATCCCGGACGTCCAACCTGGCGCAGTGGAAAGCGCTCGTCAACAGGATGAAACATCCGAAGGACGAGGTCGATATCGCCCTGGTGGGCAAATACGCGGGTCTCAAGGATTCGTATCTCAGCCTGAAGCAGGCGCTTGACCATGGCGGGCTCGGCCACCGCCTCAAGGTCAACGTGTCCTGGATCGAAGCCGAGGACCTCGAGCGCGGGAAGATCGAGAAGGTCCTCGGCGACAAGGACGGCGTCCTGGTGCCCGGCGGGTTCGGGCATCGCGGCATCGAGGGCAAAATCCGGGCCGTGACCTACGCCCGCGAGAATAAAGTCCCGTTCTTCGGGATCTGCCTCGGAATGCAGTGCGCCACCATCGAATTCGCCCGGAACGTGGCCGGGCTGGCCGGCGCGAACAGCACGGAGTTCGACGCCGATGCGCCGTACAAGGTCTTTTTCAAGTGGAGAGAGATCCGGGGAATCCAGGACCTGGGCGGGACGATGCGGCTCGGCCAGTACCTTTGCAACCTGGAACGGAATTCGTTCGCTCACAAAGCTTACCGCGCGGGAGAAATTTATGAGCGGCATCGCCATCGCTACGAGTTCAACCCCGAATACGAAAAGCCGCTGACCGAAGCCGGGTTGTTCGTTTCGGGCAAGAACCCGGATTATGGCCTGGTCGAGATCGTCGAGATCCCGCGTCATCCCTGGTTCCTCGGCTGCCAGTTTCATCCAGAGTTCAAATCCAAGCCTTTGAAGCCGCACCCTCTTTTCAAAGCGTTCATCGGAGCAAGCTATGCCCACCGCCTCAAAAAGCATAAAAATTAGCTCCGGCGTGACCGTCGGCGGGGGAGGATTGTTCCTCATCGCCGGGCCGTGCGTCATCGAGTCGGCGGAACGGACGCTCGGTATCGCCCGGCGGACAAAGGCCGTCGCGGACGCGCTCGGCCTCCCATTCATCTTCAAGGCGTCGTTCGATAAAGCGAACCGGACGTCGCTCCGCTCTTTCCGCGGACCCGGCCTGGATCAAGGGCTCGAGGTCCTCGCCGAAGTGAAGCGGACCTGCCACGTTCCGGTGCTTTCCGATGTCCACGAGACAGCGCACGTCGAAAAAGCCGCCGAGGTCCTTGACGTCATCCAGATCCCTGCGTTTCTCTGCCGCCAGACCGACCTCCTCGTCGCCGCGGCGCGGACGGGGAAGCCGGTGAACGTCAAAAAAGGCCAGTTTCTCTCCCCCTACGATATGAAGAACGTCGTGGAGAAGATCGAGAGCGCCGGCAATACGCGCATCCTCCTGACCGAGCGCGGGACGATGTTCGGTTACAACAACCTCGTCTTCGACGTCCGGGCCATCCCGATTATGAAAAGCTTCGGCTACCCCGTCGTCATCGACGCTTCGCATAGTGTCCAAAGACCGGGCGGGAGGGGCGATGTTTCGGGAGGCGAGAAAGAATTCATTCCGGTCATCGCCCGGGCCGGCGTCAGCGCGGGCGCCGACGGGATTTTTCTTGAAGTCCACGACGAACCCTCCCAGGCCCTTTCGGACAAGGACAACTCCTTGAAGGTCCGCGAGTTGAAAGAACTCGTCGCGACGCTTTTAAGATTGAAAAAAGCCCTGTAAAGGACGCCTCATGACCAAACGGAGTGTCATCGAAACGGGACGCGAAGTCCTCGAGATCGAGGCCGGCGCGGTCCGGGCCTTGAGCGCCCGCCTGGACGACAATTTCGCCAAAGCCGTCGACCTTCTTTATCGAACGAAAGCCCGCATCATCGTCATCGGGATGGGAAAATCCGGACTCGTGGGCCGTAAGATCGCGGCCACGCTTGCGAGTTGCGGTACGCCGGCGATGTTCGTCCACCCCGCGGAGGCCGGCCACGGCGACCTGGGAATGATCCTGAAGGACGACGTTATTCTCGCGGTCTCCTACAGCGGCGAAACCCGCGAGATCCTGGACATGCTGGAGTTCATCAAGAGGATCGGCGTCAAATTGATCACGATCACGGGACACAAGGCCTCGCGGATCGCGCGGTACAGCGATATCGTCCTGGACGCGCGGGTCGAGACCGAGGCCGGACCGAACGGCATCGTCCCGACGTCGAGCTCGACGGCGGCGCTCGCCCTCGGCGATGCCCTCGCGATCGCCGTCATGAAAAAAAAGGGATTCAGCGAACGTGAATTCGCGTTCGTCCATCCCAAGGGTGCGATCGGCAAAAAGCTTCTCCGTGTCGAGAGCCTCATGCACAAGGGCCGGGCGGTTCCGTCCGTCCCGCTGGACATGCCGATGCCCGAGGTGATCGACGAAATGACGGCCAAGCGCCTGGGGATGACATGCGTCCTCGCCGCCGACGGCCGTCTGGCCGGGATCATCACCGACGGCGACCTTCGACGGATGATGGGCAAGTACAAGGACAGCCTTTTGGCGAAGCGGGCGCGGGACTGCATGACGCCGGACCCGGTGACGATCGACAAATCCGACCTGGCCACCGAAGCCCTCAACATCATGGAGCAGAAAAAAATCACGTCGCTGATCGTCCGGAACAAGGACGGTAAGGTCGAAGGGATCATCCACCTTCACGGCTTGTGGCGGACGGAGATGGTTTGATGCGGGCTCGCGACCGGGCCCGACGGGTCAAGATGATCCTGTCGGACGTGGACGGAACGCTCACCGACGGGACGATCGCAGTCTTACCTGACGGCGAAGAGGTCAAGTCCTACGACGTCAAGGACGGCCTGGGCGTGTTCCTGGCCCGCAGCGCCGGTCTCGAGGTCGGTCTCATTACGGGAAAGATGTCGGCGGGGCTCGAGAAGAGGGCCGAACGCTTGCGCATCAAGGAACTGCACCAGGGCGTAGCCGATAAAATGCCCGTGTTCGAAGCGATCCTGGCCAAGCACGGGCTGTCGGCCGTCGAGGTCGCGTATCTCGGCGATGACCTGGGTGACCTCGCCGTCATGAAACGCGCGGGCCTGGCCGCCGCGGTCCGGGACGCCCATCACCTCGTCCGCAAACAGGCGCACTATGTTTGCGCCCGGGGCGGCGGACGGGGCGCGTTTCGCGAGCTCGTCGAGTTCATCGTCGGGGCGCAAAAGAAATGGGGCGTCGTCGAAGAACGATTCAGCTCGATGTTCGACCGTAAACTCTAGAAAAACGGGGGAGGACGACCGTGGAGATCAATCCGAATATCTTTCGCGAGTACGACATCCGGGGGATCGTGGATAAGGACCTCACTCCGGGCGTCGTCCGGACGCTCGGGAGGGGGATCGGGACTTATTTTCGCGGGCAAGGAAGGCGCGTCGTCGCCGTCGGCCGCGATTGCCGGCTCAGCTCCCCCGAGTTCGCCCGGCATTTGATGGCCGGCCTCCGCTCGACGGGCTGTGACGTGTTCGACCTCGGAACGATCCCGACGCCGCTGCTCTATTTCACGATCTTTTACAAAAATATCGAGGCGGGCGTCATGATTACGGGCTCGCACAACCCTCCCGAATACAACGGGTTTAAAATGATGTCGGGAACGGAGACGCTCTACGGAGAGACGATCCAGGAGATTTACCGGCTGATCCGGGACGACCGCCTGACCTCCGGGCTCGAGGGAACGGAAACGTCCTTGAAGATCGTCCCGGAATACCTCGATTACGTCTCGGGCCAAATCCGCCTCGCCCGGCGGCTTAAGGTCGTTATCGACGCGGGCAACGGCACGGGCGGCGTCGTGGCCGTCCCTATTTTCAAGAGGTTGGGGTGTGATGTCGTCGAGCTTTACTGCGACATGGACGGCCGGTTTCCGAACCACCATCCGGACCCGACGCTGCCCGAGGCGATGCGGGACCTGATCCGGACCGTCCGCGAGACACGGGCCGACCTTGGGATCGCGTATGACGGAGACGCCGACCGCATCGGCGTGGTCGCCGATGACGGACGGTTGATCTGGGGCGACCAGCTCATGATCTTCTTCGCCCGTGATATTCTGCCGGCTCACCCCGGCGCCGTGATCATATCCGAGGTGAAAGCGACGAAGACGCTGTACGACGAGATCGCGAAACTCGGCGGGACGCCGATCATGTGGAAGACCGGACATTCGCTCATCAAGAAAAAGATCAAAGAGGAAAAGGCGCTGCTCGCGGGGGAGATGAGCGGCCATCTCTTTTTCGCCGACCGGTGGTTCGGTTTTGACGACGCCATCTACGCCTCGTTGCGGCTCGCCGAACTCGTCTCGCGCTCGGACCGGACGGTCTCCCAAATGCTCGATACCCTTCCCAAGACATTCAGCACGCCGGAGATCCGGATCTACGCCTCCGAAGAGGTTAAGTTTAAAATCGTCGAGGACGTGAAAAAAGAGCTGGCCCGAAAGCACCGGGTCATCGACATCGACGGCGTCCGGGCGATCTTCCCGAACGGATGGGGCCTCGTCCGGGCTTCGAACACGCAGGCCGTTCTTGTCTTGCGGTTCGAGGCCGATTCCGAATCCGACCTCGCCGCCATCCAGAGCGAAGTCAAGGCGGCGGTGGAGCGGGCCATCAAGAGATTGGGCAAATGAAGAACGCCGGGCCCGATATCCGCGTCGTCATCATGGCCGGAGGCAGCGGCACCCGCTTCTGGCCGCTCAGCCGAAAGCGTTCGCCCAAGCAATTCCTGCCGATCACGAGCTCGCGGACGATGATCGAGGAAACCGTCCGCCGCGTTCTACCTCTTGTCCCGCGGACAAAGATCCATACGGTCGCGAACGCGGACCAGACGCGAACGATCAGGCGCCTACTGTTGCGCATCCCCGAGCGGAACTTCCTCGTGGAACCGCAGGGGCGCAATACCGCGCCGTCGCTCATCCTGGCCACGGCCTGGGTCTACCTCCAAAATCCCGAAGCGGTGGTGGCCGTCCTCCCTTCGGACCATTTGATCGCCGACCCTGAGGCCTTCTTGAAGAGATTCGAAGCGGCGGCGACGGCGGCCGCGGTCGAGGACGCTCTCGTGACGTTCGGCGTTCGGCCGACGTTTCCGTCGACGGGTTTCGGGTATATCCGGTTTCACCGGGACAAGGCGAGGCGAATTTCGGGAGACGCGTTCTACGATGTCGCCTCTTTTCATGAAAAACCGTCCCTCGAGACCGCGCTCGAATTTCTCAAATCCGGGAATTATTTCTGGAATTCCGGCATGTTCCTCTGGCGGGCCGATGTGTTCGCGAGGAA
The DNA here is from genome assembly GCA_041479785.1 of Candidatus Aminicenantia bacterium. Classification (GTDB taxonomy): domain Bacteria; phylum Acidobacteriota; class Aminicenantia; order Aminicenantales; family UBA4085; genus JBGOYP01. Next base: position 24,657 of record JBGOYP010000001.1, read on the forward strand.
GCTGGACCTTTACGCGCCCGAGTTTTCCGCGTTCTGGACGAGAATGCTCGACGCGCTGCGGTCGAAATCGAAAACCGCCCTCGCGACGCTTTTCGCCGAGATTCCGGCGACTTCGATCGACTACGCTCTCATGGAGCGGGCGAAGGGCGTTCTCGTCACGGAGGGCGATTTTGGATGGTCGGACGTCGGCGCCTGGTCGGCGCTATCCGACATCTGGGAAAAAGACGGGGCGGGAAACGCCATCAAGGGAGACCCGGTCGTCCTCGATTCCGAAAATGTCATTTGCTACAGCCCGGGAAAGGTCGCGGCCTTGGTGGGAGTGAAGGACCTCATCGTGGTGGACACGAAAGACGCCTTGCTTATCTGCCGGAAAGACCAGGACCAAAGGGTCAAGGAAATCTTGGATATCCTGGCGAAGAGCGGGAAAGCGGGAATTTTATAGAAATCGAGACCGGATCATGTCCAATAATTAGACATTTCAGCGTAGGTCTATAAGTCTAGTGGATTATCCGGATTTTCTTGTTGAGGACTATCGGGGCAGGCGGGCCTCCCAGGTTGAAAAGCGCCATGCGTATGGCCAAAGCGGCGGTTGAAACTTCGCCGATTCCAATCGGGCCCGGGGCGTTACGGACGCCTGCTTCTAGCAGGTACTCGAGATATTCCATCTTGAGCTCGTCCATCGTCGGAAGAGTATCTCCAAGAACCGAAGTTTCTATTTCGGCCTGGGGAGAAACGCTTCGGTCGGTCTTCATGGGCGTTACCGTCCCTGGGCTTGTTTGATCAGCCGAATATTGTTCGAGACGACGTAGGACAGCGCTATTTTTATAATTTTGGCTCTATATTCGATCATTTCGAATATTAATACAGCATATATGGTGCCAATTATTAAATATGTTTTATATCTCGCTTATTATAAATATTATATGAAAATATAACAATGATTTAGAATTATAATAGAGTGTTCTGATTAAATACATCATTTAATATTATAATTGCTATAATGTTATTAATAAATGAAATAAACGCAATAGTTTTAAAATGTCCACATATTGTTCACATTTATATTCCGGTATCTTTTAAGACGGCCCCGAATCCGGTATAATCGGCCCAAGGAGGATTCGAACATGCGTCGTTTCAAAGCTTTTTTTCTTTTCCTAGCCTTGTTATTCGGTTGTTTATTGAGTATTTCATCGGCCCAGGAAAAAGCCCTTGTCGGAGCGCGCCATCCTGCCATTTCGCCCGACGGCAAGCAGGTCGCGTTTTCCTATATGGGCGACTTCTGGGTTGTCTCCGCGGACGGAGGAAAAGCTTATCGTTTGACCGACCATGTCGCTTATGAGCGCGAACCGGTCTGGTCCCCGGACGGCCAATCCCTTGCGTTCACCTCCAACCGGTTTGGGAACAACGACGTCTTTGTGATGAAAGCCCAGGGCGGAACACCCGTCCAGCTCACTTTTCATACCGGTGACGACGTCGCCACCGATTTCACACCCGACGGAAATGGGGTCATTTTCCGGTCATCGCGCGCATCATCTTCCAGCCTTTATAAGATCCCGGTCACGGGCGGCAACGAAATTCCCGTCCTCGAAACCTATTGGAATTGGGCGTATCACGCCAGGGTCAGCCCGGACGGTCGCTCGCTCGTTTTTTCCGAGGGCATGGAGAACGGCTATTGGTGGCGGCGCGGCTACCGCGGCGCGAACACAGCCAAGGTCTGGATTTCGGAATTGGCGGGCGGCGGAATCAAAAAAGTCGTCGACGACACGGCGAACGCGTTCTGGCCGGATTGGAGCGTCGACGGCGGCCGGCTCTATTATGTCAGCGACCGAACGTCGGGCGTTTATAACATCTGGTCGGCGTCGCGCGACGGTTCGGACAAAAAGCCGGTCACATCTTTCAAGAATGGCGATGTCCGGTGGATGTCCGTCGCGGCGCGCGCCCCGCTGGCCGCGTTTGAAAGGGATTTCGGCATATGGCTGACCGACCTGCGGACCGGCGCCTCTCGGCAAGTCGCCATCGATGCGCCCGCCGAGACCAAGGAGAACCGGACGTTCTTCATCGAGAACGGCCCTGTTTCGGAATACCGTCTTTCCCCCGACGGGAAGAAGATCGCGGCCGTTGTCCGGGGGGAAATCTTCATCCTCTCACCGGACGGCGGGTATGCCCGTAATATCACGAATTCCCCGTGGCGTGAAAAGGACATCGACTGGGACAAGGATAGCCGGGCCATCGTCTATGTCTCGGATATCAATGCCCGCCCGGACCTCTTTCTCATCTCCGCGCTCGGCGACGGGACGCCGCGCCGGCTGACGGATTCGGCCGAGGACGAAAACACGCCCCGGTTTTCGCCCGACGGAAAATGGATCGCCTATTATCGAGGGCAGCGCCAACTCCGGGTCGTCCAGCCGGACGGTCAGGGCGACCGGCTCCTTGCCGAGGGCGATTTCGGCGGTCGCTTCGCCGACGATTTTGTCTGGTCGCCGGACGGTAAGTTCATCGCGGTCGCCGCGAGCCGGAACGCCAACCAGGACCTTTTCGCCGTCGAGCTGGCGACGGGGGCGATGCGCCTGCTGACGAACACGGCCTATGATGAAGCCATGCCGACCTGGACGGCCGACGGCAAGTCGATCCTCTTCTTATCCAATCGGACGGGGCACAGCTTCCCTGAATTCACCGGCCAGCGGGACCTCTATCAGCTCCATCTCCAACCCGTTCCGCCCGAGTTTGCCGAGGACGATTTCGATAAAATGTTCGCGAAGGAAGAGGCGGACAAAGCGGCTAAGCCCGAGCCCAAAAAGGACGAGAAGGCGCCTGATATCACGCTGAAGCTCGATAACCTCGACCGGCAGACCGAGATCGTGGTGAGCACGCTGGGGAACGAACAGCAATTCGTCCACTTGGCCAAAGACGACTCGGTCGTTTTTGTCTCCAATATGGACGGCCGGAGCCATTTCTGGAAGACCAGCCTGAAAAGAAAGGAGCGCGGCCGGTTCGAAGCGTTCATGCCCCAGGTTAATAACCCGTCGTCGCTCCAGCTCGATAAAAAGGGCGACGCGCTTTATTATCTCAGCGGAGGTCAGGTCGGCCGCATCGAGCTCACCGCCCAACGCCAAAAGAATGTTGCCTTCGAGACGAAGATCATGGTCGATAAGACCGCGGATTATGAGCAGATGCTGGGCGAGCTCTATTACACGCTCGAGGACTATTACTATGACTCGGCGCACCACAAGGTGAACTGGCGCGAGATCTTTGAGAGGTACCGGCCCGTCCTTCAGCAGGTTCGCGAAGACCAGGATTTCGCCGATTATGCCGATGTGATGATCGGCTGGATCAATTCCTCGCATATGGGGTTCACCATGCCGCGGACGGGCCGCATCGACCAGCCGAGCGCCCACGTCGGGGCGGTCTGGTCCTTCGAGGGCGGGAAGGTCGTCCTGAGCCGGGTCATCAAGGACGGCCCGCTCTATGACCAGCGGGACAACGTAACCGTCGGCGACGAGCTCGTCGCGGTGGACGGCAAATCGGTCGACCCCGCGAAGAACATCTGGACCTATTTCAACGGAAAACTCGACAAGCGGCTGAAGCTCGGGTTCAAAAGCGCGAAGACGCAAAAAACATCCGAGGTGGCGGTTAAAGCGATCTCCGCGGCCGACGAGAACCGACTTTTACTCGAAGAATGGATCGCCGGCCGCCGCGATATCGTCAGGCAGAAGACGGACGACCAAGTTGCGTATCTTTACATGCGGGCCATGGGCATGGGCGACCTCAATCGGTTCCTGCTCGAGCTCGAGCGCGACGCCGTCCCGCGGAAAGGACTGATCCTCGACTTGCGCTTCAACAGCGGCGGGAACGTCCACGACCGCGTCCTTCAAGCTCTAATGCAGCCGAAATACGCCAAGTGGCAAAAGAGGGGCCTCGGCGAAACGCCGCAATCGTCGTTCGGGTTCGCGGACAAGCCCGTTGTCGTGCTCACGAACGAGGTCACGCTGTCCGACGGCGAAATGACGACGAACGGATTCAAAGCGCTCAAGCGCGGCCCCGTCGTCGGCAACACGACCTACGGCTGGCTGATCTTCACGACGAGCGCCGGACTCATGAACGGCGGTTCGTTCCGCCTGCCGTATTGGGGTTGTTACACGCTCGACGGCCAGGATATCGAGACGCTCGGAGGCATCAAGCCCGATATCCTCGTCATCAACGACCTGAGCCACGAGATCAACGGAACGGACCCGCAACTTGATAAGGCGGTCGAAAAAGCGTTGGAGCTCGTCAAGAAAAAATAACGGGCCCGGGGGCGCCCGGGGGCGCCCGGGTGAGATGATCGAAGATGACGGCCATGATAAGAGCGAACCGAGACCAAGGCCATGTCGGGCACGAGAGGGTCGGACGGGCCCTTGCCGCGGTATTTTTTCTCGTTTATTTTGCGTCTTATGGTTTTTCCGCGGCGTTCGCGCCCGGCGAAAAGTGGTTCCTGATCACGATCGCCGACAGCCCGGTCGGCTATCTCCATGACGTCGCCGCGCGCAAAACGGGGGCGGCGGAACCGCTCGTCCTCCATTCGTCCGAAATGAAAATGGTCCTCAACCGCCTGGGGGTTCGAGTCGAGATGCGCTTCGTCACGACCTCGGAAGAGACCGAACGCGGCGAGCTGAAGAAAGTCGGATACGAACTCCAGGCGTCGGTCATGTCCACCAAGACAGAGGCCGTCGTCGAAGCCGGCCGCATTTCGCTCAAGAGCGAAGCCGGCGGGAAGAGCTATAAGCGGACGATCGAGTACGCGGGAACGCTCCTGGGCGAGGACGGCATCCGGCAGCTCGCGGAAAAAAACCTCAAGAAACCGGGTGACGCCGTCTCGTTCCAGACGTTCATTCCCGAACTCGAGGCGGTGAGCCAAGGACGGCGCAAAGTCCTGGAGCGGGAGACGCTCCGACTGAACGGAAAAGACGTGCGCACCGTCAAGGTCGAGGAATATATCGAGGCCAACGCCGTGGCGAGCATAGCCTGGCTCGACGAAAACGGCGATATCGTCAAGGAAAATATGTCGACACCCTTCGGGATCGGGGTCTCCGTCCTCACGGACAGGGCCCGGGCTCTCGCCGCGGCCGAGGGCGGTGAGCTTCCCCCGGAAATTTTCGAGCGGTCGGTCATCCGGTCGAACGTCCGGCTGCCCAAGGCCCGTTCGGTCGAATATCTAAAGCTTAAACTTATTCACAAAAACCCCGACCTGGGATGGCCGGACCTGGCCCTGCCTTTCGAGACCGTGTTGTCGAAAGATAAAAGCGCGCTCGTCATAGAAGTCCGCCGGCCGTCTATACCGAAGCCAACGGCCTTTCCGGTCCGGCTTGACGAAGGGAACCGGCCGTATCTCGAGCCCAACGCTTATATCCAGTCGGACGAAGAAGGCCTCCTGTCGCTCGCCCGGTCCATCATCGGCCCGGAAAAGGACGCGTTCCGCGCGGCGCTGAAGCTCGAGCGCTGGGTCGCGGACAACATGACCTTCGACCTCGGGATCGCCCTGGCGCCGTCGTCCGAAATCTTCCGCAACAAGCGGGGGACGTGTCTGGGGTATGCGACGCTTTTGGCCGCGCTGACCCGCGCGGTCGGAATTCCGTCGCGCGTCGTTTTGGGCTACGTCTATGCCCTCGCGATCTTCGGCGGGCATGCCTGGACCGAGGTCCTCGTCGACGGGACTTGGATTCCGGTCGACGCGGCGATCCCGGCCTCGGGCGTCGCGGACGCGGCCCGCCTCGGCATCGTCACGACCTCGTTCGGAGACGGAGCGGGTCTTCTCAGCGGCGGCGCGGGCCTGAAGCTCTTCGGCCAGGTCGACATCAAGGTCCTCGAATACGCGGGCCCGGACGGGAGAAAAATCCAGGTTTCCGAAGGCGCGGCGCCATACAGAGTGACGGGAGATCTCTACGAAAATCCCGCCCTCGGCGTCTCGCTCACGAAACCCCCGGAGGCCCGGTTCACGAAGCTCGACGCCGCCTGGCCCGATACGGTCATCGTCCGTTGGGAAAGTCCGGCCGGAGAGCGGGTCGAGCTTCAAGAGGCTTATCTCAAGCCCTGGAGCGCCGAGGTCGACGCCGCCGCGGCGATCCTGAATTCGCTCGGAATTCCGTCAAAGCCCGGGCGCGCGGACCGGCCCGGCTACAACGGCTATCTCGGGGCGTCCGGAGGCAAGGCGGCCCTCGTTCTTTTCGACCGGCCGGAGGCCTGGGTTTTGTTCGCCGAAGGGAAGGAGCCGGCCAAGCTCTTGGAGAAGGCCGCGGCGGGCCTGACGCTCACACCGACAGCGCGATGAACAGCTGGGCGGCGAAATAGCTCGACAGGATGATCGCCTGAGCGGCCGGGAATTTTTTCACGAAGCGATGGGCCGCGAGGACCGAGTCCGAGACGACGAACAGCAGCGCTCCGACGAGCGCCGACAAAGCCTTCCCCCCGCCAACACCGATGAAGCGTTCGGCCGCGAGCGCGGCCATTATCGTAACGACGACGATGTAGAGGAAGACGGGCAGCCGCATTTTTTCGAGATAAGGCGCCAGGGTCCGCATCATGAACAGCGCGTAGAGAAAGAAGGGGAGAAGGGTGCCGAAGTGGAGATGATAGGTCATCGTGGAGAGAAACGCGATGATATAGAAGACGTGGGCGGCGAGAAAGCTCGCCAGCCCTTCGATAAAGCGTTTGGGCCGCAGCATGAGAAAGACGTCCCCCAGCATCGAGCTTCCCAGCCCGGCGAGAATCCAGCCCCGGTAGCGCGGATACGGGTTCTGTGCGAGCAGGACAAGGACGATGACGCCGGCCATGGCGAGGGGCTTGAACACGTAGACCAACCGCCACCGGCCGCGGTAATCGAAAATAATCGTGAGGACGGCCGCGGCGACGATGAGGACGGCGAGAACGATCACGCGAGGTTCCATGTCAGCCGTCCATTACGGGCGTTCTATCCGCAGCTTCTCCCGGGCTTCGGCGAACATCGCTTCGGCGTAGCTCGACGGCCAGGTCCGCTCTTCGAACGTCCGCCTCTCGACCATTTTTAAAAAACCTTCGAATTCGTGAAAATAGGACCCGTAGATATGGAAGCTGTCCACGAGGTCGGCATACCGGCCGACCCGGACCGGTTTTCCGATATTCGCGGCGATGCGGCCGGCGATGACCCGTTGCAGCTCGGTCAGGGCGAAGACGTTCATGTACGCCGCTTTGTAGGCGTCGCGGGACCGCCAGTGGGCGTTCATATTCAAAACCGGGACGTTCCTCTCGTCCTCGAGCATCCGGCACCAGACGCGCTGAAGACAAGGCGGGTCGTAGGTCGGGGGGTCGAGCTTGACGTTCCAGGTGATCGCCTGGGCCCGGCGGGAATGGCCGGCTCGGCTGAGCTTATCGACGATATATCCGACCTGGTCGATCGCCTCGCCTTCGATCTCGTAGGCGAACAGACGTTTATGATAGGTGTAGGTCCATTTCCCCTCCTCGGGAGCGATCCAGTGGTCGTGAACGCCGTCGACCACTTCCTGGCGATAGACCTCGAGGTCCTCGAGGCCGCCCGGGAACGCCCTGTGGATGCGGGGCTCGGCGAAGGGGTCTTCGACGACCCAGAGCATCGTGCAGTCGCGGCTGGGCGGGTCGCCGGCTTTATCGTATTCGGTTTTTATAGCGGCGCCTTTGCGCCAGCACTCGAGCACCGCTTTTTCCCAAGCCTCGGGGAGTGTTTGTCCGTGCACGTATAGCGTCGGAATGTTGCCGTTCATCGTCACCTCCGGGCTCCAGATTGGGTTTTTATCACAGGACCGAGAGACGGTCAAATTTGTCGAATTCGGGGACATGTACTAAAATTCCCTGGGATTCAGATGGCGATGACGGGCCGCGAGCGCATCGAAAACCTGCTGGCCGGGAAACCGGCCGACCGCGTCCCCTTCTGCCCGGCCGTTTACGAGCACAAGGCGGCGCTCATCGGCGCGACGCCCTCGGACCTGAGCCGCGACTCGGGCCTCTTTGAACGCGCTCTTGTCCGGGAAATCGAGCTTTACCGGGCCGACCTCGTCGTCGTCGGGTGCGACGTTTACAATGTCGAAGCCGAAGCCGCCGGATGCCGGGTCCGTTTCTTCGGTTCCAACGACGTCCCCTCGATTTCGGAACGGATCGTCCGGCCGGGAGATGACATATCGAGGCTGCGCGTTCCCGACCCCGAGAAAGACGGCCGGATGCCGGTCTGTCTCGAGGCCGGACGGCGGATACAGGCCCGGTTCGGCCGAGACGTCGTCATCCGCGGCGCCCTCAGCGCGCCGTTTTCTATGGCCTGCGAGATGGCCGGGTCCGAGAACCTGCTGATGGCCATGGTGGACGACCCGGCCTGGGTCTCCCGGCTCCTGGCCTATGCGGCCGAGGTCACCAAAGCCTACGGCCGGGCGTTCCAAAAACGCGGTCTGGGCGTCGTTCTGTTCGATTCTCACGCCTCGCCGCCCCTCGTCTCTCCCGGCCTCTTTAGGAATATTATTCTCGCCCCCACGGCCGCGGCTATCCGGTATTTCCGGGACGACCTCGATATTCCGCTCGTCCCCTACATCCTTGGCGGCGACACGACGGGCCTGCTCGACCTCATCCTCGAAACGGGGACGAATAATATTCTCTGTGATTTCCGCGCCGACCTCGAACGATTCATCGCGCGCCTCACGGGAACGGCCGTTCTTCTCCGGGCGAACCTCGACCCGCGATTTCTTCTGGCCGCCCCCATCGCCGCCCTCAAAGCCCGAACGCGCGAGACCCTAGCCGTCGGCCGACGCTTTCCCGGGTTTCTCCTCGGCACGGGGATCCTCCCTTACGACATCCCGCCGGAAAAAGTAATCGCCGTCCGCGAAGCGGTCGAAGAAAACTAATTCCTCTTTCCTTGCAGAAAACCCCCTTCTCGAGCGTCTTCTCTATGGTGGACAGGACCGCGCCCATGGACGAACCTTCAGACACCCGGCCTCTTGGCGACGGCGTCAACGACGGCCACCGGCGCCGCCTTCGCGAGAAATTTCTCCGCGGCGGCCTCAACGCTTTTCTCGATTATGAGGTCGTGGAGCTCCTGCTGACCCTCGGAACTCCGCGCAAAGACTGCAAAGAGCAGGCTCGTCAGGCGCTCCGCGAGTTCAGGTCGCTCCGGGGCGTCCTAGAGGCCGACGGCTACGAGCTTCAAAGAATCAAGGGGATCGGCGCCCACAACGTCTTCGGCATCCGGCTCGTCCAGGAGGTCTCGCGCCGTTTCCTCAAGGAACGGATGATGAGCCGGCCCTACTGCCGGTCGTCGCGCGAAGTTTTCGATTATCTGTATCACGCTCTCCGCGACCTCAAGAAGGAAAATTTCAAGGTCCTCTTCCTCGACCCGAAAAACCAGATCATCGAGGAAAAGACGCTTTTCGAGGGCACGGTCGACTCGAGCGCCGTCTATCCCCGGGAGATCATGAAGGACGCTCTCCGCTACGACGCGACGTCGCTCATTTTCGTCCACAACCATCCCTCCGGCGACCCGGAGCCGTCGCTCTGCGACAGGGAAATCACGAAAGAGCTGGTGTTCGCGGCCAAAGTCATGCAGCTCAAAGTCCTCGACCACATCGTGATCGGCAATAACTGTTATTTCAGCTTCGCTGATCGCGGGCTGATCGACGACTTCGACCTTATGTTCTTGAATATGAACAAATAAACGATTCGCGGCCGCGTCGCGCGAAGGGGGCGTCGTCTTGAGCATTCCTTGAATGAATCCCTCCTTCCAGGTAAACTGATGGGGAAGGGAGAAGGCCATGTCCGAACAGACGAGTATTCACGCGTCCCCGCAACCTATCGAAGAGATCGCCGCCCGCCTCGGGATCAAGTCGGAGTATCTGGAAAAATACGGTGCGTACAAAGCCAAGATCGACCTTCGCCAATACCAAGCGAGCGCTAAAAGCCCCGGCCGGCTTATCATGGTCACGGCGATGACGCCGACGCCCTCGGGCGAAGGAAAAACGACCACGGCGATCGGGCTGACGGACGCCTTGAATCGGCTGGGAAAGACGGCGGCCGTGGCGATCCGAGAGCCGTCGCTCGGCCCGGTCTTCGGGTTGAAAGGCGGAGCCACGGGCGGTGGCCGGGCCCGCGTCGTTCCGAGCGACGACATCAACCTCCATTTCACGGGCGATATGCACGCCGTCACCGCGGCCCATAACCTCCTGGCGGCGATGGTGGACAACCGTCTTCATTTCGACAACGTCTGCGGCCTCCTCGACTGTAAAACCGTCGCCTGGCGACGGGCCCTGGACATGGACGACCGCGTTCTTCGCGATATCGTCATCGGGCTAGGCGGTCCGCTCCAGGGCATAGCCCGGGAGACGGGGTTTGATATCACGGCGGACTCCGAGGTCATGGCCATCCTTTGCTTGGCCACGGACCTCAAGGATTTGAAAGACCGGCTGTCCAGGATCTGCGTCGGCTATTCGCCCGGAGGCCTGCCCGTTTTAGCCGGCCAGCTCAACGCCGCCGGGGCCATGGCCGCCCTCCTCAAGGACGCCATCCGGCCCAACCTCGTCCAGACGCTCGAAGGCTCGCCGGCCTTCATCCACGGCGGCCCGTTCGCCAACATCGCCCACGGGACGAACTCCGTGATCGCCACGAGAATGGCCCTCGGCTTGGCCGATTACGTGGTCACGGAGACGGGATTCGCCTCCGACCTCGGCGCCGAAAAATTCTTCGACATCGTCGTCCGAACCGGCCAGGTCCCGCCGCCCGCCGCGGTCGTGATCGTCGCCACGATCCGGGCGCTCAAGTATCACGGCGGCGTCCCGCTCGATTCCATCGCCGCGGAAAATTCGGCCGCGGTCGAAAGAGGCTTCGAAAATCTCGAAAAACACATCGAGAATATGCGGCTTTACGGCGTTCCTTTAGTCGTCGCCCTGAACAAATTCCCGGCGGACGCTCCGGGCGAGGTCCAATCTTTAGAGGCGCTGTGCCGCAGAGCGGGCGTCCGGTTCGCGCCGAGCGATGTCTTCGGGCTCGGGGGAAAGGGCGGAACCACGTTGGCATCCGAAGTCCTGAAGGCGATCGACCAGGATAAGCACGATTTCAGATTCCTCTATCCTCTCGAGATGCCGCTCCTCGACAAAGTCGAGACCATCGCCCGGAAGATTTACGGCGCCAAAGGCGTGGAAATGGAGGGCAAGGTCCAGCGGAAGATTCTGAAGTTCGAGAAGGACGGGTTCGCCGGCCTTCCCGTCTGTATCGCTAAAACCCAGTATTCTTTTTCCGGGGATGAAAAAGCGCACGGCAGGCCGCGGGATTTCACGCTTATCGTGACCGAAGCCCTGCTGAGTGCCGGGGCGGGGTTCGTCGTCGTCCTGTGCGGCGATATCATGACCATGCCCGGCCTTCCGAAGGTTCCCCAGGCGGAAAAGATCGATGTCGCCGAAGACGGCACGATCACCGGCATCATCGGCTGAGGAATATCGACGCCACGCCAGCGCCCTCCGGACTTAGGGGCTTTTCTGCCCCTCGAGGAACTCTCGACGGCCGGGTTTACACCTCTACCCGATTGTGATAAAAATGGGTTGGTTTCATGTCCGGAATAAGGGACGCGCGCCGTGGGAAAAGAATATCCGGAGGTGCGTCTTTCATAGTTGAGCGCCGTTTTCGCGAGGCTTCTAAAGGAAAGCCGGCGTGGTCGCCACGTCGCTTCGCCCCTCGCCATGACGAAACCTGATCAGGAGGCCCCGATGAAAGAAGACCAGAGCGACCAGACGCAGACGTCGCGCAGCAAGGCGATCGAAGCCGCCCTGTCCCAGATCGAAAAACAGTTTGGCAAGGGGGCGGTGATGAAGCTGGGACAGAAAGACGCGGCGGCGAAGGTGCCGGCCATCCCGACCGGGTCGATTTCGTTCGACCTGGCGCTCGGCATCGGCGGGTTTCCCCGCGGACGCGTCGTCGAAATGTTCGGCCCCGAAGCGACGGGCAAAACGACCCTGGCCCTCCACGTCATCGCCGAGTCCCAACACCGGGGCGGCCAGGCGGCTTTCATCGACGCCGAGCACGCTCTTGACCCGCCGTACGCGGCGAGGATCGGGGTGGACGTGGACAACCTCCTCATTTCCCAGCCGGATTACGGCGAGCAGGGGCTCGAAATCGCCGAGGTCCTTGTCCGCAGCGGCGCCGTGGACGTGATCGTCGTGGATTCGGTCGCGGCGCTCGTCCCCAAAGCCGAGCTCGAAGGGGAAATGGGCGACGCCCATATGGGCCTCCAGGCGCGGCTGATGTCGCAGGCCCTCCGGAAGCTGACGGCCATCGTCGCCCGGTCGAAGACCTGTTTCATCTTCCTCAACCAGATCCGGGAGAAGATCGGGTTTTTTCTGGGCAACCCGGAGACGACGACGGGCGGCCGGGCCCTCAAGTTCTATGCCTCCATGCGCATTGATATCCGGCGCCTGGCGGCGATCAAAGACGGCGACAGCATCGTCGGCAATCGGGTCAAAGTCAAAATCGTGAAGAACAAACTCGCGCCTCCCTTCAAGGAAGCCGAGTTCGATATCATTTACGGCGAGGGCATTTCCCGCGAGGGCGACTTGGCGGACATGGGCGTGAATGTCGGCGTCATCGACAAGGCGGGAACCTGGTATTCCTATAAAGGCGAGAGGATCGGCCAGGGCCGCGATAACGTCAAAAAACTTCTCAAGGAAAACGCCAAGCTCGCCGCGGAGATCGATGCCGAGGTCCGGAAGAAAGTCGGACTCAGCCAGGAGCCCCGGCCCGCCGAAGCTCCGGAGGACAAACCGGAAAAACCGGAGAAAGCGCCCGACAAGCCGTCCGAACGGCGCGGGCGCTAGATCGTGCGGCCCCGGCCGGACGCGTCGAGTCCGGCAGGCGCCGCTGAATCGAGTCAGACATGGCCAACATGGAGGGAAAACGGTCCGGCAAGACGGGCCGGGAATCCGGTTCGCTCGTCCACGTCGGGGAGCGAAAGGTCGAATCGGCCCGGATCACGATCATCGATTACGACGCTGAGAAGTTCCTCGAGAAAGAGGCCGGGACCCCGGAGGAATGCTTCGAATTCAGGGACACGGCGACGGTAACGTGGATCAACATCGACGGCGTCCACGACGCCGAGGTGATTGACAAGCTCGGCGGCCGCTTCGGCCTCCACCCGCTCATCCTCGAAGATATCATGAACACCGACCAGCGGCCGAAGTTTGAGGACTTGGGCGACGCGCTCTACGTTGTCCTCCGGATGATCGACTTCGACGGAAAAGGCCCAAAAATCGAATCCGAGCAGCTGAGCTTGGTCGTCGGGCCGAACTTCGTCCTTTCGTTCCAGGAGAGGCCCGGCGACATGTTCGATCCCGTCCGGGAGCGGATCCGGAAAGGCAAGGGGCGCATTCGCAAGCTGGGCCCGGATTATTTGGCCTACGCCCTCATGGATAGCGTCGTGGACCAATACTTCGTCGTCCTGGAAAAACTCGGCGAGCGGATCGAGACGCTCGAAGAAGAGCTGATTGCGGACCCGCGGACTTCCACGCTCCACGAGATCCACGGCCTGAAGCGCGAGACGCTTTTTCTCCGGAAGTCGATCTGGCCGGTGCGCGAGGTTATCGCCGGGCTCGAGCGCGCCGAATCGGCGCTCATCAAGGAATCGACGGGCATCTTTCTCCGCGACGTCTATGACCACACGATCCAGGTCGTCGACAACGTCGAAACTTTCCGCGATATGCTCTCGAATATGCTCGAGACCTACCTCTCCAGCCTCAGCAACCGGATGAACCAGGTCATGAAGGTTCTGACGATCATCGCCACGATCTTCATCCCGCTGACGTTCATCGCCGGCGTCTACGGCATGAACTTCAAGAACATGCCCGAGCTCGAATGGCGATGGGGGTATGCCTTTATCTGGATCGTGATGATCGCCGCCGGCGCGGCGATGGTCGTCTATTTCAAACGGAAAAAGTGGTTCTGAGGATAGCTCGGTCGAACGCCGTTTGGAGGAAGAGGAGGCCGCATCATGAAAGCTAGAACGATCATCGTCCTGGTTCTGGTCGCGTTG
>JBGOYP010000002.1:0-31015 GCA_041479785.1 Candidatus Aminicenantia bacterium
GATGTTCCGACCTTCGCGGCCGATGATCCGGCCTTTCATGTCCTCGGACGGCAGGTCCACGACGGACACGGTCGTCTCGACGACGTGCTCGGCGGCCGAACGCTGGATGGCGTTGCCGATGATCTCGCCGGCGAGCTGGCGGCTGCGCGTCCGGGTTTCCTCTTCGACGCGCTTCACGACCTGGACCGCTTCGAGGCGCGCCTCGTCCTCGATCTTCTTGATGAGCTGAGCTTTGGCTTCCTCCTGGGAGAGGCCGGCGACTCGCTCCAGTTCGGCGAGCTGTTGCTTGACGAAGCCGTTGGCTTTCTCCTCCAAAGCGTCCAGCTCCTTCTCGCGCTGGACGACGCGGCGCTCCTTGCCCGTGATCTCGCGGTCCCGGCGGTCCAACCCCTGGGTCTTCCGGTCGAGGTTCTCCTCTTTGTGGACCAGCCGCCGCTCCATCTCGTTGACCTTCCGGACCTTCTCGCGCGTCTGGTTCTCAAACTCGGCGTCGGCGGACGCGAGTTTGTCCTTGGCCTGCTGCTGGGCGTCGCGGTGGACTTTTTCGGCCTGGGTCTTGGCCTGGTCGAGGATGTCCTTAGCTTTCTGGTCCGCCCGCAACAGCGACCGGACGCCCGCGCTTTTCTTGATCTGAATGAACAGAATCCCGGCGGCCAAGACAACGAGAACCGCCAAGCCTGCGTAGGTTACGATAGTCACGATCCTTTCCTCCTGCCGAAGCAAAGGGGAGGCGAACGGAAAAGACGGAGTTCCCGGCTAGGGTGCGAGCGTTCCCCGCGGGGCGTGTCTTCCCGGGAGGGGGAGGGGTCTCGAGTTATGGGGTCGCTTTGTCCATGTTGGGGACCGCATGGTCGTCACCGTTAAGCCGTTGTTCCAGCTTCTCCATCTGATGTTCCATCTGGCCGATGACGTCGTCCAGCTGATCGAGCTTCTTCTGGGACAAGAAATATTCGTCCGCGATGTTCAAGGTCGCGAGCACCGCGATCTTGAGCGCGTCGGCGGATTTCGATTTCACCGCGATTTCCTGCATTTTCTGGTCGACGTACGACGTTAGATGGCCGATATACTTTTCGTCCTCTTCGCCTTTGACTCGGATTTTATAATTTCGTCCATAAACTTCGATTTCGATAATCTTGTCGATCATAAGCCGAGCTTGTCGATCTGGCCGATGATGGCCTCGATCCGGCTCCGGACGAGCTCTCTTTCATTGTCATACCTTTTCAGGTCCTCGTCAAGCTTGCCGGCGCGTTTGGCCGTCTCTTCCATGTCCTTCTTTTCGACGCGCAGCTCTTTGACTTGGGTCTTGAGCTTCTCGTTCTCGCCGGTCAGGCGGTTGATGTATTCCAGGACATGGCTGATCTTCCCTTCCAGGATCTTCATTCGATCAAGCTCTGTATTCACGCGGATCCTCCTTCCCTGAGTTGGATTTGAAACGCGGCCTTGAGGGTCTTCAGGATCTTCTCTTCGGCCTTGTCCACGTCCTCGGCCGTCAGTGTTCCTTTGGCGTTCCGGTAGGTGAACCGGAGGGACAGGCTCGTCCGGTCCTTCGGGACCCGGTCGCCGGCGTAGCGGTCGATGACGGCGAAGGACTCGAGGTGCGGGACGGCGGTTTTCTCGATCGTCCGCTCGACCTCGCCGAACGGCACGCGCCGGTCGACGAGAAACGACAGGTCGCGGACAACGCTCGGGTATTTCGGGAGGGCCGCGACCTCGAAGGGGCAAGGTTGTTTTCCGAAGAGCACGTCCAGGTTCAGCTCGGCCGCGAAAACGGGACCTTTTATAGAATAGAATTCACACAGGTCCTGCCGGACCTGCCCCAGGTGGCCGACCCGGACGCCTTTGTAGGCGACGCCGAGGACCGTCCCCTCTTCGAAAAAAGGATGGGCGCTGGCGGCGAAGGCATAAGGCGCGTAGCGCAGGCTCTCCAGGGCCGCTTCGAGGGCCCCTTTGAGCCGAAAGATGTCGGTCGCAGCCGGCTTTCCCTTCCAATGCGGCGCGGCGAGAGGCCCGGTCGTGGCCACGCCGAGGCTCAGCCCCTCCGCCGTCCCGGTCTCGGTCAGCTCATAGACATTTCCGACCTCGAAGACATGCACGGAGTCCCGTTCCCGGTTTCGGTTCCAGGCCGTGTTCTCGAGAAGGCCGGGCAGAAGCGATGTCCGAAGGACGGAGTCCTTCGTCGAGATGGGGTTCCGGATTTCGACGGGCGTTTTCCCGCTTCGTAAGCGGGCTTCGGCCTCGGGGTCCGCGAAGCTTTGGTTGATGACCTCGTCGAACCCGTAATGAAAAAGCTCCTGCCGGAGTTTGCCGAGACGCTCCTTCCCGGCCGGCGCCGGTTCGAGGATCTCGAGCGGCGGGACGACGACCGGGATCTTGTCGTATCCGAAGAAACGGGCGATCTCCTCGATAAGGTCGGTTTCGCGCTCGATATCCACCCGGTGGAATGGCACCTGAACTCGCCAGACGCCCGGATGGTTGGCCTTGAGGGCAAAGCCGAGGTCCCCCAGCGTCCGTTCGACGAATTCTTCGCGGACCTCCACGCCGAGGAGGTCGGCGATGCGCCGCCCCCGGAGGACGATCTCGCGGACCTTGCGCGGTTTGGGGTAAACGTCGATAACACCCTTCGACACTTTCCCTCCGAGCCGGGTGAGAAGCGAGGCGGTCATGACGGCGGCCTGCGGAGCGAAGGAGATGTCCGCGCCCCGTTCATAACGGTAGGAGGCGTCGGTCAGAAGGTCCAGCGCTTTGCGCGTCCGGCGGATGGACCCCGGGTCGAAGGTCGCGCTCTCGATAAAGACCTCCTGCGTCGCGTCCGTGATCCCGGACTCCTCGCCGCCCATGACCCCGGCGATCGCCATCGGCTTTTTCTCGTCCGCGATGACGAGCATGTCCGCCGACAGCGACACGACCTTGCCCTCGAGCGTCCGGATCGTCTCGCCTTTCTTGGCCCGGCGGACGATGACCTGCGGGCCTTCGACCCGGGCCAGGTCGAAGGTGTGGATCGGCTGGCCCGTGGCGAACAGAACGTAGTTCGAAACGTCCACAATGTTATTGATGGGCCGCAAACTCATGGCTTCGACCCTCGTCCGGAGCCAGTCGGGTGAAGGCCCGGCTTTGATTCCTTTGACGACGAGCCCGCAATACCGGGGGCAAAGGTCGTCGTCGAGAACTTGGACGTCGACGAGCTCCTCGGTCCGGACCGGAAGCTCGATGAGCGGCCAGGCCTGCTCTTTGAGGGGGAGGCGGAGCATCGCCGCGATTTCCCGGGCCAGGCCCAAATGGCCGAGCGTGTCGGGGCGGTTGGCGTAGGTCTCGATGTTGATAACGACGTCGCCGTTCTTCTCGGCGATATCGGCCGGGATGAGGCCGATCATGGTCAGACGGTCGAGGAGGTCCCGGAGCGGGATGTCCACCTCCACGAACTCGTTGAGCCAATTCCAACTGATTTTCATTTGAGGAAGAACTGCCTGTTGAACCGGAGGTCGTTCTCATAGAACGCCCGGATGTCCGGAATGCCGAGGGCGAACATGGCGGTCCGCTCGATGCCCAGGCCGAAGGCCCAGCCCGAATAGCGTTCGGGGTCGATGTTGACGTTTTTAAAGACCTGCGGGTCGACCATGCCCGACCCCAGGATCTCTTTCCAGCCCGTCCCGCCGCAGACGCGGCAGCCGGGGTCCTTCTGTCCGCAATGTAGGCATTCGATGTCCACTTCGGCCGAGGGCTCGGTGAACGGGAAGAAACTCGGCCGGAAGCGGATTTTGATTTTATCTCCGAACAGACGCTTGAGAAAATATTCGAGCGTGCCCTTGAGATGGGCAAACGTGATCCCCTCGTCCACAACCAAACCCTCGAGCTGCAAAAACATGGGGATGTGCGTCGGGTCGGCGACGTCGCGGCGAAAGACCATGCCCGGGACAATGATCCGGATAGGCGGTTTTTTCTTCTCCATGACCCGGATCTGGACCGGCGAGGTGTGGGTCCGCAGCAGCAGCTTGTCGTTGATATAGAGCGTGTCCCAGTCGTCGCGGGCGGGGTGGTTCGGCGGAAAATTGAGCGCCTCGAAGTTATAGTAATCGGTCTCGATCTCCGGGCCTTCCTCGATCCCGAACCCCATCGCGAGAAAGATGGCTTCGATCTCTTCCTGGAAGAGCCGCAGCGGATGGGGAGCGCCCCAATACAGCTTATCGCCGGGGAGCGTCAGGTCGACGGCGGGGCTCGTTTTTTGCGGGGTTTTGAGTTTCGCCTCAAGGGCTTCGAGGGTCTCCTGGACGTCCTTTTTCAGCGCGTTCACGAGCTGTCCGGCCTCCGGCTTATCCTCGGCAGAGAAGGACTTGAGCTCCTCGAATAGCTGAGTGACGTATCCCCGCTTCCGGCTCAGGAACTGATGGCGCAGCTCGTCCAGAGCGGGCCCGTCAACGACCCCGGCGGACTGCTCCGCCAGCTTGGCCCGGTACGCGTCGATCGTCGTCCGGAGCTTCCGGAGGTCAGGCAACGGCATCCTTCGCTTTCGCGGCGACCCGGCCGAATGTCTGGGGAGACCGGACCGCGAGGTCGGCCAGCACTTTGCGGTCGAGCTCGATGTTGGCCTTTTTCAACCCCTGGATCAACCGGCTGTAGGTCAAACCGTTCAGCTTGGCCGCGGCTTTGATCCGCACGATCCAGAGCCGGCGGAAGTCGCGCTTTTTGGCGCGCCGGTCGCGGTAAGCGTAGAGCAAAGCGTGCTCTACGGCTTCGCGGGCCGTCCGGTAGTTCGTGCTCCGCGCCCCCCAATAACCCTTGGCGAGCTTCAGGACTTTGGCCCGCCGATTTTTCCTTTTAAATCCTCTTTTGACTCTCGGCATGATCTATTCTCCATTCTCTCGAGACAACGTTGTCGAGCTCACGCGGCCTTAAAATTCGTACGGCAGCATGGCCTTCACGGCCTTCCGGTCGGCGTGGCTGACGACGGCCTTCTGGCCGAGCAACCGTTTTCTCTTGGACGATTTTTTCGTGAGGATGTGGCTTTTATTGGCTTTCTTGTGGACGACCTTTTTGTTCGCCGTGACCTTGAACCTCTTTTGGGCTCCCTTGTGGGTTTTTTGCTTTGGCATCTTTTCCTCCTAGCTTCGCCGGAACGACAAGCGCCGAGACCGCCCAATCCTGCCTCCGCGAATCCCCATCCTGACGGCCGAGCCCCTGAATGTCGCCCAGCACCCGGTCCAGCACCTGCTGGCCCATTTCCGGTCGCGATTTCTCGCGGCCCCGGAGCATGACCGTCACCTTGACCTTGTTCCCCTCTTCGAGGAACCGTTGGACGTGCTTGAGCTTGAACGCGTAGTCGTGAATGCTGATCTTCGGCCGGAACTTGATCTCCTTGATCTGGACCTGCTTCTGGTGCTTTTTCGCCTCGTGCTCCTTTTTGTGGAGCTCGTAGAGAAATTTTCCATAGTCCATGATCCGACAGACCGGCGGCGTCGCCTGCGGCGCGATTTCGACGAGGTCCAGGCCCTTTTGGCGCGCGAGCGCCAGGGCCTCGACCGTCGGCAGCACGCCCAGCTGCTCCTTTTCGTCGTCGAGAACGCGAATCTCGCGAGCGTGAATCATGTCATTGATCCGATGGGGTTTCTGTTTGGCCTGGGGGTAAGGTTGTCGTCCTCGGTAAATGATGGGTCTCCTTTATAATTCCAGATTTAAAGATTTATTGTCATTCATTCGTCGGGCTTTATCAAGGAAGTCCTCGAGGCTGACCGCGCCTTTGTCGCCCTGGCCGTGGACGCGGAGCGACACCGACGACGCGGCGACTTCCTTGTCGCCGGCGACGAGGATCAGCGGGACCTTGTGGAGTTCGGCCTCGCGGATTTTGTAGTTGATCTTTTCCCGGCGGACATCGACGTGGGACCTGAGCCCGCGGCTCTTGCAGAGGGCGTCGAGACGTTCGGCGTAGGCGTTGTGGCGGTCGGCGATTGGGATGATTTCGACTTGGACGGGCGCCAGCCATAGCGGAAATGCGCCGCTGTAGTGTTCGATGAGGATGCCGAAGAACCGCTCGAGCGAGCCGAGGAGCGCCCGGTGGACCATATACGGCCTGTGTTTTTGGCCGTCCTCGCCGATATACGCCATATCGAAACGCTCGGGGTTGTTGAAGTCAAACTGGATGGTGGTGCACTGCCACAGCCGACCGATGGCGTCCTTGATTTTGATGTCGATCTTGGGGCCGTAGAAGACCGCTTCGCCCTCCATCCGTTCGTATGCCAGATGACGGGCGTTGAGCGCCTTGAGGAGAGAGGCTTCGGCCTGCCGCCACATCGCATCCGAGCCGGCGTATTTCTCCGGATTTTTCGGGTCGCGGACCGAGAGGTCGATCTTGTAGTCCTTGAAGCCGAAATCGGCGAGGATCGAAATCGAGAAGTCCAGCACCCGCAGGATCTCGTCCTCGATCTGTTCCGGGGTGCAGATGATGTGGGCGTCGTCCTGGGTGAAACCCCGGACCCGGAGCAGCCCGTGAAGGACGCCCGACCTTTCATAGCGATAGACGGTCCCGAGCTCGGCCCATCGGAGAGGCAGGTCGCGATAGGAGCGGAGGCTGAACTTGTAGACCTGGATATGGAACGGGCAGTTCATCGGCTTGAGGTAATAGTTCTGCTCGTCGATCGTCATCGGGGCATACATGGATTCCTTGTAGTAATCGAGGTGCCCCGATATCTGCCAGAGGAGCTCGCGGCCGATATGGGGGGTATAAAGGATGTCGTAGCCTCCCGCCCAGTGCCGCTCGCGCCAATGCTGCTCGATGACGGCGCGAACGCGGGCGCCCTTGGGGTGCCAAAGGATGAGGCCGGCGCCAAGGTCCTCCGAGGTGCTGAAGAGGTCGAGCTCGAGCCCGATCTTGCGGTGGTCGCGCTTTCGGGCTTCCTCGAGAAAGCGGAGGTAATCGTCGACCTCCTTCTGGGAGAAAAAGGCCGTGCCGTAGATGCGCTGGAGCTGAACCCCTTTCTCATCGCCCTTCCAATAGGCGCCGGAGACCGAGAGAAGCTTGAAGTGCCGGAGCCGGCCGGTCGAGGGCATATGGGGGCCGAGACAGAAATCGATGAAATCGCCCTGGCGAAAACAGGTCACGTCCTCGCCCGCTTTTTCCCGGATGAGTTCGACCTTGAGGGTCTGCCTCCGCTCCTCGAACAGGCGGACGGCCTCGTCTTTTTTCAGTGTCAGCCTTTCGATCGGCAGGTCGGCGGCCACGATCTCGCGCATCTTGGCTTCGATGGCCTGGAGGTCCTGGACGCTGAACGTTTCCGCCCGGAGGAAGTCGTAGTAAAATCCGCTCTCAACGGCGGGGCCGATGCCGGCCTGGGTGCCGGGAAAAAGCGAGAGAACGGCGTGAGCCATGAGATGGGACGTGCTGTGGCGCAGGACCTCCAGGTCGTTTTCCTGGTCCCCGGCTCCGAGCTTTTCTTTTAAGTTGTCCATCGTCCTCATCCGATCAATAATTCAATAAAATTCCATCCTGCCTGAAATCCAGACCCCTTAGCGTTGCGCCACGTACCCGGCCTGGCATTCAGCTCATCGCGGCCGGTGACATCATCATTATCCGCACCATATCTATCAATCCGAATGGCTCTTCGTCGTTCATGGTAGGCGCGGAGGGGATTGAACCCACGGCCTCTTCCGCGTCAAGGAAGCGCTCTCCCACTGAGCTACGCGCCTATATGTGCCGCTTGAGCCCCTTTATATTAATGAATCCCCCCGAGAGAGTCAATCACTTGTTGTATAATATTAGGCATGATTGGGATTTTATCCGACTCGCACGACAACCTCGTCGCCCTGAGAAAGGCCGTTAGCCTGTTCAGGGATGCCGGTTGCGAGCTTCTCGTCCACGCCGGGGATTTCATCGCGCCCTTCGCCGCCCGGGAGCTCGAAAAGGCGGGCTGTCCCGTCAAAGCCGTTTTCGGCAATTGCGACGGGGAAAAAAAGGGCCTCGTCTCCGCTCTCAAGGGCTTCGGAAAGGTCCGGGAGGCGCCCTGGGTTTTCGAGCATCGCGGGACCCGGATTTTCCTGGCCCATCTCGATGGGGCGGTGGCGAACGCGGTCGCGAAGAGAGCCTACGATATCGTCATCTATGGACACACGCACAAGCCCGAAGTTCGAGTTTCGGGACCTGCCCTCGTCGTCAACCCTGGCGAGACGGGGGGTTGGCTCTCCGGAAAAGGCACGGTCGCGCTGTTCGACCCCGTCACCGGACGGGCCGAGATTATCGGGATCGGATAGGCGGACATGGCGCATACGGTCAACAGACGTCAGAAGCCGGTTTGGCAACAAATCCGGAAGCCGCTGCCTCCTCCGACGAAACCGCATTCGACGAAGAAAGGCAAACGGGGTTACGACCGCAAGGACCAAGGCTGGAAGCGCGACCCGGAACGATAATCCGCCGGGCCCCTTCGGCCTCTTGAGGCCGGAGGCGATTTCGGATATACTAGCTTTTTTTGAAAATCGAATATCGGACACGTTTTGGAAGGAGAGGTGTTTATGAAAAAAGTCATCATCATGGGCGCCGCGGGAAGGGATTTCCACAATTTCAATACCTATTTAAGGGACAACCCGAATTTCCAGGTCGTCGCGTTCACCGCGACCCAGATCCCCGACATTGCCGGCCGCAAGTATCCGGCTGTCCTGGCCGGCAAGCTCTACCCCG
Source organism: Candidatus Aminicenantia bacterium (assembly GCA_041479785.1). Classification (GTDB taxonomy): domain Bacteria; phylum Acidobacteriota; class Aminicenantia; order Aminicenantales; family UBA4085; genus JBGOYP01. The sequence continues at coordinate 8,660 of JBGOYP010000002.1, forward strand.
AAGGCATCCCGATCTTCCCCGAAGAAGAGCTCGATACCCTCATCCGAAAGAACGGCGTCACCAAGGTTTATTTCTCATATAGCGACGTCTCGCATGAGTACGTCATGCATAAGGCCTCCCAAGTCCAAGCGGCCGGCGCGAGCTTCGTCCTCCTCGGCCCGCAGGACACTCAAGTCAAGAGCAAAAAGCCCGTTGTCTCCGTCTGCGCCGTCCGGACCGGCAGCGGCAAAAGCCAGACGTCGAGAAAAGTGTCCCTGATCCTCAAGGCCAAGGGACGAAAGGTCGCGGCCATTCGTCACCCGATGCCCTACGGCGACCTGGCCAAGCAGCGGGTCCAGCGTTTCGCGACCTATGACGACATGGTTAAGTACGAATGCACGATCGAAGAGCGCGAGGAATACGAACCCTACGTCAAGAACGGCCTGATCGTCTATGCGGGCGTGGACTATGAAGCGATCCTTCGCGAGGCCGAGAAGGAAGCGGACGTCATCCTCTGGGACGGCGGCAACAACGACTTTCCGTTTTACAAATCCGACCTCGAAATCGTGGTCGCGGACCCCCATCGGGCCGGCCACGAAATGCTTTATTATCCGGGCGAGACCAACTTCCGCCGGGCCCATGTCATCATCCTCAACAAGCTCGACACGGCGGCTCCGGAGAACGTGGAAAAGGTCCTGGCCAACCTCCGCCTGGTCAACCCGACGGCGACGGTCATCCGGGCCAACTCGCCGACGACCGTCGAGAACGGCGAGCGAATCCGCGGCAAACGCGTCCTCGTCATCGAGGACGGCCCGACCGTAACGCACGGCGGCATGCCCTATGGCGCCGGCGTCGTCACCGCCCGAAAATTCGGCGCGGCCAAAATCGTCGACCCCCGGCCGGCGGCCGTGGGCAGCATCAAAACGACGTTCGAAAAATACAACCATCTCGAAAACGTGCTTCCGGCCATGGGTTACGGCGACAAGCAGGTCCATGAGCTGGCCGCGACGATCGACAAGGTCGACTGCGACCTGATCCTCAGCGCCACGCCCATCGACCTCAACCGGCTGATCAAGACGCGGCAGCCCATGCTTCCCGTCGGGTACGAGCTCCAGGAGATCGGCTCGCCGACGCTCGAGGACGTGCTCAAGAAGTTCTGACCGAATGAAGGCCCAACGACGTCTCGCCTTGATCGCGTTCGGCGGCAACGCCATGCTCCCCGACGACGAGCGGGGCACGCAGGCGGAGCAGATGAAGAACGCCGAAAAAGCGGCCCGGCTCATGGTCCACATCGTCAAGAAAGGGTACGAGCTCATCATCGTCCACGGCAACGGCCCGCAAGTGGGCAACCTCCTCCTCCAAATGGAAGAGGCCGTGACGAAGATCGCCCCCTATTCGCTCGACGTCTGCGATGCCATGACCGAAGGCAGCATGGGCTTCATGCTTGAGCGGGCGATCACCAACGAGCTGCGGCGCCATTCGATCGACAAAGAGGTCGTCACCCTCGTCTCGCAGGTCCTGGTCGACCGCAATGACCCGGCTTTCGAGCGGCCGACAAAGCCCGTCGGCCCGTTTTACACCAAATTCCGCGCCCGCGAGCTGGCCCGCGAGAAGAAATGGACCATGGTCGAAGACGCGGGCCGCGGCTACCGCAAAGTCGTCCCGTCGCCCAAGCCGATCGATGTCGTCCCCAAGGCGATCATCCGCGACCTGACCCAGGCCGGACGGATCGTCATCGCCGCGGGCGGAGGCGGGATCCCGGTGATCCTCAACGGCCGCGGCGTCTACGAAGGCGTCGAGGCGGTCATCGACAAGGATTACGCTTCGAGCCTGATCGCGCGCGAAGTCGCGGTCGACCTATTCATCATTCTGACCGGCATTCACCGGGTGTTTCTCAATTTTCGCAAACCCGATGAGCGCGAAATACCCGTCCTGACCGTGGATGAAGCCCGGCGCTACCTCGACGAGGGCCAATTCCCGCCGGGCTCGATGGGCCCTAAAATCCGGGCCGCCATCGAATACATCGCGTCCGGAGGCCGCGAGGTGCTCATCACGTCCGCCGAACATCTCAAAGCGGCGTTGATCGGCCGCTCCGGAACGCGTATCATCCCAGCCTAGGAGACCGCCATGCAGAAAGATTTCCTGTCCATCCGCGATATCACGCCGTACGAATTCCACGAACTCCTGGACCTTGCTCGGGACATCAAAGCCCATCCGGATAAGTACCGCAAGAAACTCCAAGACCGGATCCTGGCGATGGTTTTTGAGAAGCCCTCGCTCCGGACCCGCATGACGTTCGAGGTGGGGATGATCGAGCTCGGCGGAAAAGCGATCTACCTCAGCCCGAACGAGGTCCAGATCGGCAAGCGCGAGACCGCGGAGGACGTCGCCCACAACCTCGAGCGCTGGGTGGACGGGATTATGTACCGCACCTTCGGGCACGACAACGTCGTGCGCATGGCCCGTACGGCGAAGGTCCCCGTGATCAACGCCCTGAGCGACCTGAGCCACCCCTGTCAAGGGTTGGCCGATTTCTTCACACTCTGGGAAATAAAGGGCGGCCTGTCGAAGGTCAAGCTGGCCTATGTCGGTGACGGCAATAACGTCTGCCATAGCTTGATCCTTGCCGCGTCACGGGCGGGAACGGCGATGGCGGTCGGAACCCCTAAGGGTTTCGAGCCCAACGCCGAGGTCGTCAGAGCCGCCCTCGAGGATGGCCGGGGAACCGGTTTTACTCTGCACCTGACCCAGGACCCGCGCGATGCGGTCCGGGACGCCGACGCGGTGTATACCGACGTCTGGGCGTCCATGGGTCAAGAAACGGAAAAAGAGGCCCGGGCTAAGGTCTTCGCTCCGTATCAGGTGAACGCGGCGCTGATGACTGCGGCCAACCCGAGCGCCGTTTTCATGCACTGTCTGCCCGCCCATCGCGAAGAAGAAGTGGCCGCGGAGGTCCTCGATTCTCCCCGGTCGGTCGTCTTCGACCAGGCGGAGAACAGGCTCCATGTCCAGAAAGCGATCATGCTGACCTTAATGGGGAAGAACAAGAAAAATGGATAAGGACAACGTTCTCGTCCAGGTCACGCCGGACGACATCGCCTTTATCGAGCGGGAGCTCGCGGCGTCCCGCAAGCCCGCCACGCAGCGCGAGCTCGCCGAAAAACTCGCCTTCCTCAAGACCGCGAAGGAGAGGACGCAGGACGTTAAGATCTACGACCCGAACGGCGTCTATCAGGTCGGGGACTCGATCTACAGGGAGTACGACGAGCCGCTGACCGTGAGTTCCAAGACCATGGAGCATTTCACGGGCGCGGTCGTCCTGACGATCGTTAAAAAGATCCCGTTCCCGGCGTTCCAGTGTGAGATGCTCGAAGTCGATTACACCGGCGGAGGGACGTTCCGCAAGTACATCGACTATATGAAAAAGACGAAGACGCAGGTCCTCCTCCCGTCGAACGTCGGCCACGCCGGCCAAGCGCCGCAGGTCATGGGCCGGGACCACGACCCGCGGCTGACCGAGCTTCCGATGACGGACAGGGACATCAAGACCCTCGAGAGGAACTTGCGGTCCGCCCTGGCGAAATCGCCGGCGTTTTTCACCTGGAACGACGCCTGGCAGCTCGTCGCCCATCAACCGTCCGTCCCTGAAGACAAGGTCCTGGAGGTCGAAGCCCGCCTCGTCGCGACGCGGGAATCGATCGCCACGGCCGACGCGGTCAAGCTCTTTTTCGGCCTGGAACCGTCCCACGATCTGTTCGACATCCATTGCCTCACGCTCAACCACCTTTTCGAGACGAAATATAAAAAGGACTTCACGTCCGTCTCGCCCATCGGGTGGGGGAAATGGCATCTCAAGACGATCCTGAACTCCCTGCCCGAGCATCTTCCGGTCTCGGCCCCCGAAGCCGCGTTGCTCGAATTCGAAGCCGCCGAGACGGTCGAGGCCGCTCCCTTCCACGAATTTCCGCTCAAGGTCTATCTCTCCTGGCGCGAAATCCTTTCGGGCGCGGTCCGGATCCCGAAAGCATTCAACAAGGAGCTGGCCCACGCCCGGGAATACGTGTTCACGGACGCGGACGAGAACAAGAGCTATACCGTCTTTTATTTTCCCCAGGACGGGCTGTTCCTCGGCCTCAAGGACTATTTCGCGGCGAACAACGTTCCGCAAGGGACGAGCGTGACCCTGGAGAGGAAAGGCCCGGTCCAGTTCCATTTCTGGCTGAAGAAGTCCAAGAAGAAGCTTTCGGTCGCGAAGCTTTCCTACGATAGCGCGACCGACACATTCGCCGACGCCGGGGAAGTCTCGTCGCTGGCCCTGCCGAACAAGATCATTTACCTCGAGCGCGACACGCTGGCCAAGGTCATCGCCCTTTATTCTCGGCGCGAGGGACTCGACCTCAAGCAACTTCTAACCCTGGTCTTCAAAACGTTCAGCCCGGCCTCGACGAATTATGCGCTCCATTATCTGCGGGCCTATCATCTCATCGACATCCTCCGGCGGACGTCGCAGGACAACGTCGAACGGACGCTCCTCAACTCCGTCGAATTTTCCAAGTCGGACAAGAAAAAAGGGATCTACCATTACCACGAGGCCGCGCCGATCCCGGCGGCGGTCGTGGCCGAAGAGGCCGGAGAACGACCCGCCGAGGAGCTGCCCGAGGGGGCGGCCGCCGAGGGTCCGGCTTACGAACTTCCCGAAGAATTCATCGGGGAGGAGGAAGCCGAAGCCCCGCCGGCGCTCGCGGCCCCGAAGCCGAAGGCCGTATCCCCGGTTGAAGCCAAGAAGGAAAAACCGTACAAGAAAAAGAAGAGCAAAACCGAGGGCGAGAAGGTCCCGCGGGCGCGGAAGAGCGAACGCCGCGTCATCGAAGAGCGGATCGCGGAAGAGGAATCGGAACAGGAGGCTCTTCTCGCCGCGAAAGCGGCCGCAGAAGAAGAGCTCGAAGCCGCCGCGGCGGGGTTCGAAGAGCCGGCCCCCGCCCCGGCCGAGGCTCCGGCTGAAACGGCCGCTCCTCCCGGAGAAAAACCGAAAATGATCGGCGGCATGTTCGGCAATCTCTTCGCCGAAAAGCTCAAGTCCGCCCTGACCAAAAAGCGCGCCGAAGACGCCGACGAAAAAGACGAAGACGCGGGCCCGAAAACATAGAGAGCCATGGGAGAGACCCGCTCCCGCGTCCCGTCGAAAAATCTCAGGATCGTCCTCATCGCGGGCGCGTTTTTTATCCTTTCCGGTACGTTCATCGTTCGCGCTGACGACGCCGCGCGCCCGGCCGCGGCCCGGCCGTCCGCGGGAATGACGCTAGAACTGGGCGTCGGAACACAAGGACGCCTTTATTACCGGCCGATGTTCAATTACGCCTGGGACCTGGCCCCGGCCGGCGCCACGCAAGTCTTTGCGGACCTCGGATACCTCCAGCGGACCGACGACGTTTACGAGGGACCGATCGATTATGGACTCGCGTTCGGGCTTTCGCAGCGTTTGTCCGAGGAGTCCTCGGTCGAGGCCAGCTACAGCCATTTCTGCCGGCATCTTTTGTCCACCGAGAACCCGTATGTCTTGAACCTGAACGAAGCCGTGGTCAAGCTGCGGTGGCGGAGCGGGCCCTGGAATCTGGCTGCCGGCTACGGCCGATTTGTCCACGGGACACCGGGGTTCGACGACCTCGCCGTATTCGACGTCGGCATCGCCCCGTTTCTTTTTCCCGGCCTCTCGTTCGAGAGCCGGTGGAAATGGGTCAATTTTTCGCACCTGTATTACGACGCGAGCCTTGCTCTGCGCCTCACCGAAGGCCTGTCGCTATTCGTCAGGACGGTCGAAATGTACCGGATGCCGCGCGAGACGTTCTTTGGGCTCCGGCTGTCGACGGGCGCGTCATCGGAGCGTCCGGTCGACCATTGGACCCTCACCGGCGAAGCCTATCCGCGGTTCGATGAGCACAAGCTTCTCGTCACCGGAGATTACTGGGTCGAGCTGGCGAGAGCGCCGAAGTCCCGCGTGTTCATCGACTTCGGCTTCGGCGTTCCGTTTCTCAGCGGCGACGGCTTTTTCACCGCTTTTTATCCCGACCTCATGTCATATGCGGTCTCGGCCGTGGCCGAACGAAAACTCGGCGGTCTTTTCGGGGCAATCTATGTCCGCGCCGCGGCCGATATGCCGGTCGACCGGGCCGTCCCTTTCACGAAGAATTTCGGGACGGGGTTCCTCGTCCGCAACCAACTCGATTTCGACCGACTCGAACATCCTCTCAGGTTCGAGTTCGGGGCGGGATGGAACGACAGCCACGGGTACGACCTCAGCCTGAGACTCGGCGTCAACTCGGTTTTTTCGGGAGGCGCGCCGAACATCGGAGCGGAGGTCTTCTGGGGACAGGCCCGCGACTTGACGACGGCCGACATGCGCGTCTTTGCCGCCTTCGGCCGGGACGTTTCGGTCCGGCCGTTCATCGGCATTCGAAGGGTCAGGAACAGGCCGGAGTCCAGCGTCAACGGAAAACTCGCCTTGGGATTAACATTGCACACCCGGTTCGAATGAGGCGGGCCGCCCGGTCTCAGACGATATCGCGGGAGGCTCCGTTCCGACGCGTGACGCCCCGCTCATCCAGAAGCTCGAGAAGCGGAATCGCATATTTGCGGCTCAGGCCGGTGAGGGCCTTGAACTCCGCCACGGTCAATTCCTTGCGTTTCCGGCTCCGGACCTTCGCGATGACGCCGTCGAGCCACCGGGCTTGGACCAAAAACCCGTCGCCGCATTCGACAATCCGGCCGCGTTCGATGAGAACGCCGACCATCTTCTCCAGCGTCTGCAGCCTGACGTCCAGCCGCTCCTGCACTTCGGACCGCGTCAGGACGGGGCGCGCGGTTTCACTCCACGCCGATTCGAGCCGGCCCAGGAGCTGCTCGTCCCGCGGCGGGAGCTTCCGGACGAAATCGGTCCGGGCGAGCCGGTCGTGCTCCAGCCGGACCTCTTTTTCGTGAACGAGCGACTTCACGGCGAGAAGAAAAACCCGGGCCGGGACGTCGAACCGCGTCTTGAGCCGCTCCAGAGGAATTCCCGCGTCCTCCGGGTGCGCCTCGTGGAACCTGGCCACGGCCGCGACGATTTTCCGGCCGAGGAATTCGACGCTTTCCCGGGACACGAGAAAAAGCGGAGAGAACGCTAAAATGCGGACTTCACCCTCGGCTTCAAGCCTCTGGGCGAGGGTCGCGATCTCGGAGTCCGAGAGCGAGAGAACGGTTTTCGCCCGGCTCTCGCGCACGCCCCGGAGGCCGTTTTCGCGGGCCAGCGTCAGGAGCGTTTCGGCGTCGTTGGAGGTTCGTTTCATCTTATCGTGTCCTGGACGGTGCACCGGACGTCCCGTCCGGTCCTCCGCTATTGTACGAAAATCCCGGGCGGGTTTCTACGCCGCGGGGACAAGGCTCATCCGCCGGAGCACGGGATCGACCGCGGCAACCGTCACGCGGAGGCTCTGCCCGAGCTCGTAGGTCCGGCCCGACCGTTTTCCGGAGAGAACGCCCCGCGACCTCGGCTGGAAATAATCCGCACCCAAATCCTGGAACGCGACGAGACCGCGGACGAAATATTCGTCGAGCTCGACGACCAGACCGGCCCGAGTGACGTCCACCACGATGCCCGTGAACTCCTCGCCCAAACGGTTTTTGAGAAACCGGAAGATCCGCCATTCGACGAGGTCCTCCTCGGCGCCGTCCGCCCGGCGCTCCCGGTCGGATGAATGGAGGGCGACGGAGGCCAGGTCCGGGCCGGCTTCGGGCTGTCCGCTGAGGGCCGCTTTCAAAATGCGATGAACGACGAGGTCGGGATAACGCCGGATCGGAGACGTGAAATGCGTATAGTCGGCCGCGGCCAGCCCGTAATGCCCGATATTTTCGTCGGAATAAACGGCCAGCCGCATCGCCCGCAGGACCTGAACGTTGACGAACTTCTCGTGGGCCCGGCCTTTGGCGGCCCGGATCGCGGCCTGAAGGTCTTTCGACGTGATCCCTTCCGGTTCCGGCAGGATGATCCCGAAAGGAAACAGCGTTTCCCGGAGCTTCTCCAGGTCGGCCACGGCCGGCTTGGGATGAACGCGATAAATAGAGGGGACCCGCCGGCCGCCGAGGGCGGACGCGACCGCGACGTTGGCCGCGACCATGAACTCTTCGATGAGCTTGTGCGCTTCGTTCGGAGCGAAGGACGCGATCGCGCGCAGGCGTCCTTCCTCATAGACGAGCTCGGGCTCGACGAGGTCGAAATCCAGGCTTCCCTCGGCGACGCGCCGGCGCCGGAGAAGACCCGCCAGGTCGCGCATGAGGAGGAGGTCGGGGACGACCGCGGCTAGTCTCGTGCGCTCGTCGCGGTCGCCCTGAAAAACGGCGAAGACCGCGGTATAGGTCAGCCGTTCCGCCGTTCGGATGATCGAAGGAAGGAACTCGGCCCGCCTCGTCGTCCCCGTCTCGTCGATCTCCATCACGGCCGAGACCGTCAGCCGGTCTTCACGCGGCCGGAGGCTGCAGACATCGTTCGAAAGACGCTCGGGGAGCATCGGCAGCGTCAGGTCGGGAAAATAGACGCTCGTTCCTCGCTCATCCGCGTCCCGGTCGAGCCGGGTTCCGGGCGCGACGAAATGCGAGACGTCGGCGATGTGGACCCCGAGAAGATAATGGCCGTTGTCGAGTCTCCGGATGCTGACGGCGTCGTCGAAATCCCGGGCCGTCTCGCCGTCGATCGTGAACGTCGTCCAGCCGCGATAATCGGCACGGCCTTCGATGTCGACGGCCCGGCGCGCGGCCTCCTCCGCTTCGCGGAGGGCCTCGGCCGAGAATTCCACGTGCAGCCCGTATTTGCGGATCACGACCTTCGCGTCCACCCCCGGGTCGTCCGGAAAGCCGAAGACATCGGTCAGCGTCAGCCGGCTCCGGTCGGCGGCGACGATCATGCCCGGCGAGGGAAAGCAGGCGCCGCGGGAAACGAGCGGCACGTCCTCGAGCGAAGCGGTATCAAACGGAACGAGAAACGGCGCCCCGAAGCGCTCTTCGTACAGGCCGATGACGGTTTTTTTCTCTTTCTTGAGGATCCGGACCACCCGTCCTTCGGGACGGCCGTTCCGGCCCCGCGCTTTGGCCAGGACCTCGACCGTGTCCCCGTCCATGGCGCTCTTGGCGAACCGCGCCGGGACAAAAACGTCGCCCGTCCCCCGTTCTTCGGGAACGACAAAACCGAAACCTCGGCCGGACGCCTCGAACCGCCCCCGGACAAGGTCGGAGGCCAGGGGCAGCAAATAGCGGTTTTTGACGCGCCGGATGAGCTTCCTCGCTTCGAGGTCGATCAGCCGTCCTTCGAGCTTGGCTCGTTCCTTGCGCTGGACGCGCAGCTCCTTGAAGATGTGCTGAAGGGTCAGACCTTGACGGTTTCGGCTCAGAAGGTCGAGGACGCGTTCGTCGTTGAAGGCCGTCATTTATTAATAGTAGAAAGGCGAGAGTAAGGGAATACGATAGCGGTCCCGCATCCGTTTCACCAGCCTCACGGTCGCGGCCCGTTTGAGCGCGTCTCCCGGCATCCGTTGATATTCGGCCCGGAGTTCGTCCGCCACGGCGCGCCGCTCGGCCGCGTCCGCATGTTCCTCGAGAAGTCGTTCGGCTCGCTCGTCGAACGCTTCGAGAGTCTCGTCCGGAACGCCCGGCTCGGCGACTTTGGTCAAGGCTTCCGCATAAATGTCGCGAAGAAAACCGACTCCCGAGGGGATGTTTTTGAGAAAAGCTTCGGCCGCGGCCCGGACCAAAGCGTGCTTGTCGACGGCGGTTTTCATCGCGCCCGCCCCGCCGACCTTCCTGTCGCGAAAGCGCTCGAACGCCCGGGAGACAGACCCTTCGCAAAATTGAAGCGACAGCACGCGGAAGCCGGCCCGGCCGCTCTTCACGCGGCCGTCGAACGCCGCCGCGAGGCCTTCGAGGACGACGGCGAGGGGAACGCCGGCCTGCTTCCAGGCCGAGACCAGGGCCAGGTCTTTGGGCGAAAGGACGAACGGCGCGCCGCGGCGGGCGAGGAACGCCTTGGCGATCTCCCGGAAATACCGGGAGCTATCGGTTTCGGTCATAGATGATCCTGAGGCCGTCGAGGACCAGGTACGGTTCGTAAGCCGAGATCGATTCGACCTCCGGGCTGACCTGTTCGCCGAAACCCCCGGTCGAGACCACCCGCGCGTCCTCGCCGAGTTCCTTCCGGATTTCGGCGATGATGTTCCGCGTCAAGCCGACGTAACCGAAATAGAGGCCGGACTGCATGCTGGCGACGGTGGTCTTTCCGACGGCCCGGCCCGGCTTGCGGACCTCGATCAGGGGCAGCTTCGCCGTCTTCAGGTAGAGGGCTTCGGCCGAGATCTGGATCCCCGGAGCGATCGCCCCGCCGAGATATTCGCCCCGGGCCGAAACGGCGTCGAAGGTCGTCGCCGTTCCAAAATCGACGATGATGCACGGCCCGCCGTACTTCTCAAACGCCGCGACGGCGGCGACGACGCGGTCCGCCCCGACCTCGAGCGGGGCCTCGTAGAGAATGGGCATGCCCGTCTTCAAACCCGGCCCGACGACCAACGGCTTCGCCCGGAACAGGTCGTGGCTTAAAGCCTGGAAGACCGGAGTGAGCGGCGGGACCACGCTCGAGATGATCACGCCTTGGATTTCGGAAACGTCCCGCCGGCCCGCCGCGAGAAGGCTCCGGAGAAGGATTTCGTACTCGTCGGGCGTCTTGTCGTGGTCCGAATGGATCCGCCAGTGCTCGGCCAGCGTCTTTCCTTCGAACAGGCCGATTGCCACGGTCGTGTTGCCGATATCGAACGCCATCAGCATGGTTTGTCTCCCCTCCGTATTTTACAACAATTTCACGATGTCGGCGCATGTGAAACGCCGGACCCCGCTCCTCGTCCGGACGAGAAGTGCGCCTTTCGCGTCGACCCCCGCAAAAGCGCCCTCGACGGGGCCGTCGTCCGCGAGCACGGCCAAAGACGCCCCTTTGGGGAACGCCGATGCGTCCTCGAAAGCGCGGACGATCGATTCGCTTTCGCCCCGGGACAGGCATCCGTACCATACGTCCGTCCGGTCCAGAACGTGAGTGAGCAGAAGCTCGATGTCGCAAGCTATCCCGAGCGCTTGCCTCATGGAAACGGCCGAACTTCGCAGCTCGTCCGAAAAATCGTCGGCGGCATGGTTGACGTTCAACCCGTAGCCGAGCGCCGCGAACTCGGGCCGGCCGCCTTGGATGCGCGTTTCGCAGAGGATGCCGCCAAGCTTCCGGCCGTCAAAGACGATGTCGTTAGGCCAGCGGAGCCGGACGTCGAGCCCGTGAGAAGACCGGACCGCGTCGCGGGCGGCCAGGCCGGCAGCCAGCGTCAGCAGGGAAAGGTCGAATCCCGCGGGCCTGAGGAGGACCGAAAGATAGAGTCCCCGGCCGGGGGCCGAATGCCATGTCCGGCCCTTTGTCCCGCGGCCGGCCGTTTGCGCGCCGGCGACGACCGCCGTCCCTTCCGGCGCGCCGGCGGCGGCCATCTTCCGGAGGACATCGTTCGTCGACGGGCAAATCCCGACCCGATGGATTTCAAATTTCATTTATGGCCGGCCTTGGAAAATCGATGTTCGACTTTTTCCGGGAACGCCGAGTTCGCAGGGCGTGACCCGGACGGGACGCTCCGTCATATCCTCCGCGTATCGATCCGCGTCAGCTCGTCGACGAGGACCTTCTTGACCTCGGCGGCGACGACCTCGCCGGCCAGCTGCTCCATGCGCTCCCGGCTGTTGAGAAGCTCCTCTTTCACGATGGCGCGGACCCTGGCCTCCAGCGCCTCGTCCGCCAGGAGCCCAGGAACGGCCGCCGTCACGCTCTCGGGCGGATTCTCGGGTTCGGCGGCGCGGGCCAGGACGGCCTCTTCGGGAATCGATGGGAACTCCTTTTTCCGGCCGATCGTGTTCCGGACGAGCCCGGCCAGCGTGTCGCTTTCGAACGGCTTCTCGACGAAGCCGTCATGGCTCGATTCCGCGACGCGCCGCAGGTCCAGGCCTTCGAGCGCGCCCCGCAAATAGAACAGCGCGACCTCGCGTCCCGCGTCTTGGGACCGGACGAACGCGGCGATGTCATAGCCGTCCTTGGACGGCAGCGAAAGCGCCGTCAGAACGGCGTCGGGACGCCTGTCGCGAATGGCCTCGATGGCGTCGAGGCCGTCGCCGAAGAAAGCGACGTCGAATTCGGGCGCGGAAAGAGACTGCTCTACGGCCCGCCGCGCGGACGGTGAGGTCTCGGCGACGATCACTTTATACGGCATCACGCTTATTATACTCTCCGCTTCGCGCCCGGCCAAGGTCAACCCGGCGATTTTCACGACAGCCGCCCGGCCGCCGGACGAGAGGTCCAGAGGCCTGTCAACCCCGGGTGTACCGTGGTATGTGACGACCGTCAGGAGGACCGGATTGAGGCGATTCGGACATGATTTCCGTGGAGGAGCTTCGGGTCCGGAAACGGGCCTCAATAGTCGATCACGACCGCGTCCTCGCCGAGAAGGTTCTCGAGCGCCTTCGTCATTTCCTCGGACGGGAGCACGCTCCTCATCTCGGCGGACTGGGTGATCACCTTATAGGCGTACGGCGTCCCGAGCTCGAAATAGACCGGGACCTCCCCGGGATTTTTGCCGAGGATCTCCCGGAGCTCGTTGAGGAGAGACTCCTCCAGCCCGGGCATGAAGATCCGGATGACGACGCGTTTCGCCTGCTTCTGGAAGGCCTCGGCCAGCGGCAGGGCCTGCGCTAAATGGACCTTGCGGCTCTCCCCTTCCCCTACAAACTTGCCCTTGAGCCAGACGAGCTGGTCCTCACGGAGGACATCGAAGTGCTTCCGGTAGGCGTCGGGAAAAGCCACGACTTCGACGCGGCCGCTCATGTCTTCCAGGAAAAACGACGCCATTCGCTCGTCCTTCTTCGTTTTGAGGGGGCGGAAGCCGGTGATGACGCCCGCCAGCCGGACGTCGTCCGCGTAATCCTTTTCCTCATCGAGCTCGCTCACGGAATGGGAAATCAGCCGGTGGAGCTGCTTAAACTGGGCCAACGGATGGCCCGTGATGTAGAACCCGAGGGAGTCTTTTTCGTAAGACAGCTTCAGGGCCTCGTTCCATTCGCTCATCGTCCGGACCTCGGCCGGCACGTCGGGCGGCTCGGCGCCGGCGCCGCCGAACAGCAGGTTCTGCCGGCCGGCCTTCGCCTTCTGAAGGTCATGCGAAAAGTCGATCATCCGGTCGATGAGATGGAAGCTTTGCGACCGTTTCCAGCCCATCACGTCGAACGCCCCGGACTTGACCAGGCTCTCGAGGACTTTGCGGTTGATGGTCCGGCTGTCGGCAAGGCGGACGACGTCGAAGGGCGTCCGGAAGGTCCCGTGCTCGGTCCGAGCCTGGACGAGAGCGCGGGCCGCGGTCTCGCCGACGTTCTTGAGGGCCGCCAGCCCGAAGCGCACGGCCGGGCCCTCGACCGTGAAGTTGAAATCGCTCGTGTTGACGTCCGGCGGAAGGACCGTGATCCCCATCTGCTGGCACTCGTTGATGTATTTCACGACCTGAGGCGTCTCCCCCCGCTCGGCTTCGGACGTAAGCAGCGCGGCCATGAAGTGAAACGGGTAGTGGGCCTTGAGATAAGCGGTCTGATAGGCCAGGGCGGCGTAGGCGGCGCTGTGCGACTTATTGAACCCGTATTCGGCGAAGTTCTTGATGTTCTCGAAGAGCGTCTTGGCTTTCTCGGCGCCCACGATCCCGGTTTTGCGGGCCCCCTTTAGGAAGTTGTCCCGCTGCGACTTCATGATCTCGGCGACCTTCTTGCCCATGGCCTTGCGAAGGACATCGGCTTCGGCGAGCGAGAATCCGGCCATGTCGGTCGCGATCCGCATGACCTGTTCCTGGTAGACGATGATCCCCCGTGTCTCGCGGAGGATCGGTTCGAGCTCGGCGATCTCGTACATGATCTGGTCGGGATGGTGTTTGCGCTTGACGAATTCCGCAGTCATTCCGCTCTTGAGCGGACCGGGCCGGTACAGGGCGTTGAGGGCGATGAGGTCGCGGAATTCGTCGGGCCTGTAGCTGCGGAGGAGCTCCTTCATCCCGCGGCTTTCAAACTGAAAGACGCCGTCGGTGTTGCCCGCTTTGAACAACTCGAACGTCTTCGCGTCGTTGAGCGGCAAGGCCTTCATGTCGACCCGGACGCCGAAATCCCGCTCGATGAGCCCGAGGGCGTCCTGGATGACCGTCAGGTTGCGAAGCCCGAGGAGGTCCATCTTGAGCAGGCCGATCGATTCGACGTCGTTCATCTCGAACTGGGTCGTGACCTCGCCCTTGACCGACTGGTACAGGGGCAGGTACTCGGTCAGCGGCTTGGGCGTGATAACGATCCCCGCGGCGTGGATCGACGGATGCCGGACCTGGCCCTCGACCTTCTGCGCGATCGACAGGAGATGGGCGATCTTCTGGTTTTTATCGCGCAGGTCCTTGAGCGGGGCGATCTTCTCGACCGCCTTTTCGATCGTCATCTCCGCTTCGAACGGGATCATCTTGGCGATGCGGTCGACCTCGGGGAGGGGCACTTCCATGACACGGCCGACGTCGCGGATCGCAGCCCGGGCGGCCATCGTCCCGAAGGTGATGATCTGGCAGACGTTGTCCCGGCCGTAGCGTTCGGTGACGTACTGGATGACCTCCTCGCGGCGCCGGCCGCAGAAATCGATGTCGATGTCGGGCAGGCTGATGCGCTCGGGGTTCAGGAACCGCTCGAAGAGGAGGTCGTATTCGATCGGGTCGATATCCGTGATGCCCAGGCTGTAAGCGAGGAGGCTTCCCGCCGCCGAACCGCGGCCGGGCCCGACCGGGATCCCCTTGCCGCGCGCGTGATGGATCAGGTCTCCGACGATGAGGAAATATCCTTCAAATCCCATCTTCTCGATGAGCAAGATCTCGCGCTCGAGCCGGGCCTCGTATTCCTCGGGCGGGCGGGAGAGAAGCCCTTTGTCGAATTTTTCCCGAAGCGTCTCCATCCGCTCCCGGAATCCCGTCCGGACCGTCTCCTCGAAATATTCCTTGAGGTTCTTGCCGTCGGGCGGCGTGAACCTCGGAAGGAAATGAGCGCCCGTCGGAAAGGCGAAGTCGCACTGGGCGGCGATGTGGGTCGTGTTGTCGAGCGCCTCCGGGACTTCGGCAAACAGGGCCGCCATTTCCTCGCCCGATTTGAAATAGAATTCCTGCGTCCCGAAGCGGATCCGGTCCTGGTCCGAAAGCCTCTTGTTGGTTTGGATGCAGAGCAGAACGTCATGGCTTTCGGCGTCTTCGCGGCGATGATAATGGACATCGTTCGTGGCGACGAGCGGCAGGTTGAGCCGCCGAGCGAGGGCGACGAGCTTCGGGTTGGTCTCCTTCTGCTGTTCGAGGCCGTGGTCCTGGATTTCGATATAGAAATGGCCGCGGCCGAGGATGTCGACATACGACGCGGCCGCCCGTTCGGCCCCCTCGTCCATCCCCCGGCCGAGGAGGAAGGCCACTTCGCCCTTAAGGCAGCTCGAGAGCCCGATCAGCCCTTTCGCGTTCTGGGCCAGGATCTCCTTGTCGATCCGCGGCCGGTAGTAGAAGCCTTCGAGGTAGGCCGACGACAGGAGGCGGCAGAGGTTCCGGTAGCCGGTTTCGTCCTGGACGAGGAGGACGAGATGGAAATGGGCCTGCTCGCGGGAATCGGCCTGTTTCTCGAGCCGGCTTTTGGGCGCGACATAGACCTCGCAGCCGAGGATCGGCTTGACGTTCTTTTTTGCGGCTTCCTTGAAAAACTGGACCGCGCCGAAAATATTGCCGTGGTCGGTGAGGGCCACGGCGGGCATCGCGTTCCGGGCGGCGGCGTCGACGAGGTCCCTGAGCCGGACGGCGCCGTCGAGGATGCTGTATTCGCTGTGGTTGTGGAGGTGGATGAACGACCGGGACATGTCATTCCCACTCGATCGTGCCAGGCGGTTTCGTCGTCACATCGTAGACGACGCGGTTGACGCCCCGGACCTCGTTGACGATCCGGGTCGAGATGCGGGCGAGGAGAGCGGGAGACGCGGGGAACCAGTTCGCGGTCATCCCGTCCACGCTTTGGACGAGGCGGACGACGACGACGCGCTGGTATGTCCGCTGGTCGCCCATCACCCCGACCGATTTCACGGGAAGCAGGACGGCGAAGGCCTGCCAGAGCTTGTCGTAAACGCCGGCTTTCTTGACTTCTTCGAGGACGACCTCATCGGCCTCGCGCAGGACAGCGAGGCTGTCTTCGTTCACTTCGCCAAGAAGGCGAACGGCCAGCCCGGGCCCGGGAAACGGATGCTGGTCGATGAAATCACGGTCCACGCCGAGCTCGAGGCCGAGGGCGCGGACTTCGTCCTTGAAGAGCTCTTTGAGCGGCTCGATGAGCTTGAACGTCAGGTCCTTGGGAAGGCCGCCGACGTTGTGATGCGATTTGATCCGCGAGGACGGTCCTTTGACCGGATTGCTCTCGATCACGTCAGGGTAGATTGTCCCCTGGGCCAGGAAGCGGACGTCGCCGAGCTTGGCCGCTTCGCGTTCAAAGATGCGGATGAAAAGCCGGCCGATGACCTTGCGCTTCCGCTCGGGCGAGGCCACGCCCTTGAGCGCCGCTACGAACTCGCCGGCGGCGTCCACGCCGACGACCTTAAGGGCCAGCATCCGTCGGAACTTGTCCATCATGTCGCGATACTGGTTCTTGCGGAGCATGCCGTTGTCGACGAAAATGCACGTCAGACGGCGGCCAACCGCCTTCTGGATGATGAGCGAAGTGACGAGCGAGTCGACGCCGCCGCTCAGGCCGCAGACGATCTTTTCCCGGCCGACCATCTTGCGGATCTCGGCGACCTTGCGCTCGACGAACGACGTCATGTTCCAGTCCGGCGTGAGGCCGGCGAGCTTGAAGAGAAAATTCCCGAGGATTTTCTTTCCGTCCTTGGTGTGGATGACCTCGGGATGGAACTGGACGCCGTAAAATCGGCGGTCCGCGTTCTCGACGACGGCCGCCTTGGTGTTCGACGTCCGGCCCGTAATGCGGAACCCGGGCGGGACGGCATCGAGCCGGTCGCCGTGGCTCATCCAGACCTGCCCCCGGTCTTTAATCCCAGCGAGAAGCCCGGACCGGTCGAGGACACAGAGCGATGCGAACCCGTATTCGCGCTTGGACGATGGCGTCACGCCGCCGCCGAGGAGGTGTGCCGTGAGCTGGAGGCCGTAGCAGATTCCGAGGACGGGGAGGCCTAGGTCGAAGATTTCGGCCGACGGCAGCGGAGCGCCCTTTTCATAAACACTCTGCGGCCCTCCGGAGAGGACGAGGGCGTTCGGCCTTTCCCTTTTTATGCGTTCGACGGACGTGTTGAACGGAAATATTTCGGAATAGACGCCCAGCTCGCGGATCTTGCGGGCGATCAGCTGGGTATATTGCGACCCGAAATCGAGGACGAGGACTTTGTTCATGCGGAGATATTATCATTCGTTCGGAACGCGGGCAAGAGGCCATGCAATCTGGGATTTTCCGTTAACGGGGTCTGACACCGATGACATTTATTCCCAATACTCAGGGTGCTTTCTTTTTAAAAAATCGAAAGCGTTCAGGACAAGGGCGTGGGAAATCCGACCTGAATCGATCAGCCCGTCGATATGAGCCAGGTCGACGACCTCGATCTCGATATCCTCGCCGGGCTCGGGGCTTTGCGGGGCGATCGCCCGGGCGTTACGCGCGACGAAAAACCAAATCGCGTTGTTCTGAATGGCCGGGTTAGGAAAGGATTTGCCGATCGGCTCAATTTCGTCCGAGCCGTATCCGGTCTCCTCTAAAAGCTCCCGGCGGGCGGCGTCGACCGGAGACCGATCCTCAGCCTCGACCATGCCCCCAGGCGTTTCGAGGACGACGTTGTTCACGCCGGCGCGAAACTGACGGATCAGAACGACCTTGAGGTCCGGAGTGACGGGGATGATGTTGATCCAATCGCAGCTGTCCAGAAAGTAAAACGGATGGGCGAATGCGCTTTTGCCTTGTCCCTCGTCCCGACGAAACGTTGCCTTTTTCAATTTGAAGATGCGGGCGTCGTAAACCGTTTTGATGCTGGTCTTCGTCCAATGCGAAATCATGGTCGTTCCTTATCCGACGAATTTGAGGCCGCTTTTAGTATATAGAGCCATGCCGCCCGGAATCAACCCATTCGACTCCCCGGGCTGAAGCCCGGGGTATGCTCAGGGTTGATACTGAGCGGCGCTTTTTACCCCGATTTGAAAATCGGGGTTTGGCGCCGCGAACGTATCAACGGCAAGCTAAAAACAGGAGCGAATCAGACGGGAGGGACTATTTTCGACCTTACGTCCATACCGAGCGTACGGGCTCGTCGCCGATGACTCGATTATCAAAAGCGGTCGCGAAATTCGCTGGTCCAGAGGATGGGGGGGCTTTGATACTCCCGCAAAGTGAGGAGGTGAAGATCTCCGGAGATGATGAAAGACAACTTCTCGCTCCATTTGTAACGAGATAAGCTTATTCTCGAGGCTGACAATCACATGTCGAGACGAAATTTGAAAATGTTATTCTTATTAAATAGTTTTTTAATTTATATCTATAATTGTAAATATAAATTGACATTTTTTATAATTAGTACTAATAATAGAAGTAGAATAATAGGAGTAGTAGAATATGACAAGATTCATTCTCAAAAAAAGCGCCTATGAATATTCAAAAGAAGACATCGAGCGAGAGCTAATTGGCCTCGAACCCGAAATCATCAGGCGATATTACGTCGAGATCAACGGGAAAAAGTTTCCCCCGAAACAAGTCATCGGGTTCGTTCTGAGGTTAGGCAAGGTTGAATTCACGACCATGGACGCGGCCAACATCCTCCGGCGTATCGGCTTTAAAATAAAACAGATAGCCTAAAAATCGCCGCGCCGCTGGTCGCCTAATCCTCCCCTAGTCTATCGAGGTCGAGCCGGGCGAGGGCCGCGCTTTTCGGCCTGGTCGAGTCCCAGCCGTATTTCCCCAGGTCGACCGTCCCCCCTCGGCCGACGCTCACCCCTTCGGCCTCGAGCCGGCGCTTCTGTTCGCGGCCGCCGCGGCCGGGCGGAAGCGAAATCCGGCCCTGGGCGCTGACCACCCTGTGCCAGGGAAGCCGCTCTTTATCCGACGACGAATGCAGAATCCAGGCGACCTGGCGGGCCTGACGGACATCGCCGGCCAGGGCGGCGATAAAGCCGTAAGACGCCACTTTTCCGCGCGGGATGGAGCGAATCGCGTCCCCGGCGCGCCGGGTGAATTCATTCGGCACCGTGTTCGCGAACCGCGTCCTTTCCATGCCCTATTTTTTTTGCGCCGCTTGGGCCTTAATTTTCTCGAGATTTTTCTGCATGGCCGGTTTGGCCGCGGGGCTCGAGAACTCGACCGCCTTCTCGGCCGCCTTAACCGCTTCGACGTGGTTCGCCATCTTCGCATAAAGATCGGCCAGGGCGGACCAATGGTAATAAGCCCGTGGCCGGAGGTCGACCGTCCTCAATCCCGCCGCGAGCGCGCCGTCGAGGTTCTTGCCCTGCTGGGTCCAAAAATAAATATACGTCCGGAGCTCGCCCGGTTCGTCCCAATAGCTTTTCGCGTAGGCTGGGCCGAAGATTTCGAGCGCCCGCGCCTCCTGGCCGAGAGCGAGAAAGACCCGCGCCGCCTGCTGGCGGACGAACATGTTTTCGGGCAGGAGCTTGAGGGCGGCCTCCGCGACGGACTCGACGCCCTCGGTATTTTCGCCGCGCTGCGCCCAAAAATCCGCATACTGGAGCAATCCGAAAGCCATGTTCGAGAGGTGTCCTTCGATAAAGGATTTTCCAAAGACCTCGTCGGCCTTCGCCTTATCGCCCCTGGCAAGATAGAACTCGGCGATCGCCGCCTGAGCGTAGGGGTCGGGGTTAGCTTCGGTCATCTCTTCGAGCCGCTCGGCGAGGGCCACTCCTTTCTCGAGGGATTTCTTTTCCCGCGTAATCCTCGTCAGCCATTTCTGAAGGACCCAGGTCTCGTTGGGGAATTTGGCCGTATATTCGGCATAGAACGGGTCGGCCTCCGCCGCCGGCGCGGAACCATAGTAGAAGATGTCGAGGCTCGAATAGGCCATCCTGGCCATCGGCCCGCCGGAGTACGTCTTGAGGAAGGCCTTCATCGGGGCGGGATTACGGCGGTTTTGGAGCGGGACGCGGGCGAGTTCGTATTCGGCGTATTCGGTGAACGTCACCGGAGCTTTCATGTAATCCGGCGTGAACGAGCCCGACGCGCCGGCGGGGTCGAGGCCGACGACGACTTCGTACAAGGGGACGGCTTTGCCCTCGTTGGCGCGTTCGGCGTATTTGCGGGCGAGCTTGAAGGTTGTCGCGACGTCCTTGGGATTCGCCGCATGGGCGGCCGTCAAGGCCTTAACCGTGTCGAGGCCGGTCAGGGCATGATCGACCTTGGCCATGTATTTTTCGGGCGGGGCGCTATAGCCGACAATCCAATCGACCTCGGCTCCCGCGCCGTCAAGGACGAGCGTCGTCGGCGTGCCGCGGATCGCGTATTTCTGGAACGCGTCGGCGCCCTTCTCGTCGTCGCGGTCGGCCCGGACGACGATAAAATTCTTCGTCAGGGAATCGCGGAACTTGGGATTTTCGTAGAACTGCTGACCCAGCAGTCGGCAGCTCCCTCAGCCGTCCGAGTAGAAGTCCACGAGGACGAGCTTCGATTCGACCTTGGCCTTGGCGACGGCCTCGTCGACCGTTCCCTTGAACCAGACCTGGGCTGCGGCCGGACCGGAAAGAATCGCCAAAGCCAGAGCGGCGACCAACGATTTTTTCATGGTGGTTTCCCTCACGAAGATCATAATTCCGCCGTCCGCGCCCGTCAACTCCCGGGCTCAGGCTTGACAAGCCCGGGACGGCCGGATATCGTCTCGACCGTGCCTCATCCAGGAGGGTCCGCCATGAAAAAAATATCCATGCTCGCGCTCGCGTTTCTCGCCGCCGGCGCGCTCCCCGTCTTTTCCGCCCAAGCCGCGCCGAAAATCTATTGGGGCGATTCCGTGCCTCAAGGTTGGAACGGAAGCTGGCCGACCAAATTCCTGACCGTCCCCGAAAAAACAAACTATGAACGGACGGCGTCCTCCGAAGAAGTCCTCGAGTTCTTAGATGTCCTCCGGTGGTCGAGCGACAAGGTGTTCGTCCTCAACATGTTCACGACGAGCCTGCGGAAAACGGGGGCGGCCGCCGTCCTCGCCAACCCCCGCGTCGCAACGCCCGACGAAGCCGCCAAATCCGGAAAGACCGTCGTCTATCTCCAGGGCAACATCCACGCCTACGAGCCCGAAGCCAAGGAAGCCTTGATGATGCTCATGCGCGACATCCTATTCGGGAAGCGTAAAAACCTCCTCGACAAGCTCATCATCATCGTCTGCCCGAACTTCAACGTAGACGGATGCGACACCCTAACCTTGAGCGAGGGCACGCCCCACATCCTCGGCTCAGCCAACAACGCTCAGAACCTCAACCTCAACCGCGACGCGGTCAAGGTCGAGACGGCCGAGGTCGCCGGACTCTACCGGTCGGTCTTCAACCGCTGGGACCCGGTCCTCGTTTACGACGGCCACCTCATGGGTCGCGTCCAGCATGGCTACGCCATCGGCTACGCGACGTGCACCGTGCCCGCCTCCCACCCCGGTCCTCGTGACTATGTCTTCGACAAGCTCTTCCCCTCCGTCCGCGAAGCGGCTCGCCGAAACTTCGGCCTCGAGGTCTTCACCCACTGCGGCACGGACGGCAAGTGGCCGCCCGGGCTCTGGGGCCACGAGCAGGCGATGTGGACGACCGAAGCCAAGTTTGTCGCCAACGCCTACGGGCTGCGCAGCCGGATGGCGATCCTAGCCGAGACGCCCGGCCACGAGTCGTTCCAGCGCCGGATCTACGCCCACTATGCCCTCATCGCCGAAGTCCTGGAGTATGCGGCCGCGCACGGCAAGGAGATGCAGGACATCTGCCGGGCCGCCGACCGGGATGTCGTCGAGGCCGTGAAAGCCAAGGCCGAAACCGGCGAGCTCCGGAATTGGGTCGCGGGCAAATACGAATCTTACGGCAAGGTCGATATCCTGATGTACAAGGAAAGGAACGTCTCCGAGCTCGTTCCCGGCACGAGCGTGCGGGCTAGGATCCCCGCTCATATGCTCGCCGCCCCCGAGCTCGTCCGCGGCGTGGAGTTCATAGCCAAACCGGTCGGGACGGTCGAAGCCCGGGTTCCCCGCGGCTACCTCATTCCAGCCGAATTCGATTATATCGCCGAGAAGCTGCGAAC
>JBGOYP010000003.1:0-26576 GCA_041479785.1 Candidatus Aminicenantia bacterium
CCGAGGTCGAGAGCCGCACCGTGCCCGGGGAGCGTCAGGATCTCGACCCCCGCCTTGTTCAGCGCAACCGCTTTCGCGCGGTCGGCCCGCCCGTTGGCGACGGCGATAACGGCTCCCCGGCCGAGCGTCGCAAGCAGGCGCGCTTCAAGCGGAAAGCGGAGGCCGGGGTCGAGAATGACGCGCGTGATCCGCTTGCCCGGCCAATTGGGGTGCCTGACGGTGAGAAGCGGGTCGTCGCGCAGGACGGTATGGATCCCGACCATGATGGCGTCGTTCTCGGCGCGGACGAGATGGATATAATCCCGGGACGCCGCGGACGAAATCCACCGTGAATCGAACGTCCTCGTCGCCATTCGCCCATCAAGCGTAATGGCCGCCTTGAGCGTGATGAAAGGAATCTTGCGCGTGATATATTTCGTATAAGCTTCATTAAGACGCCGGTTGCGGTCCTCGAGGACGCCGAACGTGACGGGGATGCCCGCGGCGCGGACCCGGCGAAGGCCCTTGCGGAAAACAAGCGGATTCGGGTCAAGCGACGAGACCACCATTCTCGCCAGCTCCGCCGGAAGCACCGCGTCCACGCACGGCGGCGTCCGGCCCCAGTGGACGCACGGTTCGAGCGTTACGTAGAGCGTCGCTCCTTTGGCCCGGCGTCCGGCGCGCCGGAGGGCGACGATCTCCGCGTGGGGCTGCCCCGGGCCTTCGTGGAAGCCGTGTCCGATAATGACGCCGTCTTTGACGACCACGGCCCCGACATAAGGATTGGGGCTGGCCCGGCCGATCGCTTTTTCAGCCAGGCTGTAAGCCAGATGCATATGGGCGATGTCGTTCATGTCGTTCATGAGAACAAGGCATCCACGAAAGCTTCGGTGGAAAATTCGAGAAGGTCGTCCGCCCCTTCTCCCGTCCCGATAAACTTGATCGGCAACGCCAGCTCGTCGGCGATAGCGATGACCGCTCCGCCCTTGGCCGTGCCGTCGAGCTTCGTAAGGACGATTCCCGTCAGCCCCGAGAACTTCAGAAATTCCCGGGCCTGGGGAAGCGCATTCTGGCCGATGCCCGCGTCGAGGATGAGCAGGATCTCGTGGGGCGCTCCCGGGATTTCTCGGGCGATGACCCGCTTGACCTTTTCGAGCTCGTTCATCAGGTTGGCGTTCGTATGGAGCCGGCCGGCCGTGTCGACGAGCAGGCGGTCGATCCCCTGCGCTTTTGCGCGCTTTGCCGCTTCGAAGGCCACCGACGCGGGGTCGGCGCCGTTCGCGCCCATAACGATGGGGACATCCAGCCGCCGGGCCCAGACGGCCAGTTGTTCCTGGGCGGCGGCCCGGAAGGTGTCGGCCGCCACCAAAAGAACCGACCGGCCTTCCCCGACGAACCGGCGGGCGAGCTTGGCGAGGGACGTCGTCTTTCCTCCGCCGTTGACTCCGACGGCGAGGAGCACCGCGGGCGCTGTGTCCAGGGCGAGAGCGGGCGAGAACCGGGACAGGATCCGCGTGACTTCCTCTTTCAAAGCGATTTCGATGGCCTCGGGCGAATCGCCCTTGTTCGTCCGGGCATCGACGGCCCGGATGATCTTTTCGGATGTGTTCACCCCGACATCCGCCAGGACCAACGCTTCGGCGAGGTCCTCGAGGATTTCTTCTTTCCGGCGGCCGCTCCTGAAAAGATCGCCGAGCTTCTGTTTGAACGCCTGGCGCGTCCGGACGAGCTTGTCCCGCAAATTCCCGATCATAACCAAAAAATTATAGCACACTTTCGGCGAGAGCGGGCTCCGCCGTCCGGAATTTGGCAGGCGGACCGGCGATGTGATACATTGAATACAGATGGAGAAATACGTCTGGAAACTGGCCGAGTCGAGCGATGCCGCAGCGGTTCTGGCGTCCGCGCTGAACCTTCCCCGGCCCATCGCCCAGGTCCTCGTCAACCGGAAGATCACGGACGAAGCGTCGGCGCGGACGTTTCTCTACGGCTCGCTCGACGACCTCCATGACCCGTTCCGCATGGCCGGGATGGCCGCGGCCGTAGACCGGATCTTCCGTGCGGTCTCGGCGGACGAGACGATCCTGATCTTCGGCGATTACGACGTGGACGGCGTTTTGTCCGTGGTCATGCTCCGAAAAGCGCTCGAAACGCTGGGAGCCCGCGTCGAGCACTTCATCCCCGAGCGGCTCAAGGAGGGTTACGGGATCAAGGACGAGCACGTCGCGGTCGCGGCCGAACGCGGCGCCGGGCTCGTCATCAGCGTGGATTGCGGCATCCGGGCCAATGGGTTTGTCCGGGGCGCCCGCGAGCGCGGGATCGATTGCATCGTGACGGACCATCACCTGCCCGGGGGCGAGCTCCCCGAAGCTTATGCCCTTCTCGACCCGGTCCTCCAGAATTCGGGATATCCGGACCGCGGCCTGGCCGGCGTGGGGGTCGTCTTCAAACTCATCCAAGCCCTCTTCAACCGGGCGGGTAAGGCGTCGCAGCTCCCCCATTATCTCAAGCTCGTCGCTATCGGGACGGTCACGGACGTCGTCGAGCTAAGGGGAGAAAACCGGCTTTTCGTCAAGTTCGGGCTGCAGAACCTGCGGAGCGTTTCCAATATCGGCTTGCGGATGCTGATCGAAGAGAGCGGGATCCGGGGAAAAGTCACGGAAGGCGATATCGGTTTTCGGATCGGGCCCCGGATCAACGCGGCGGGACGGATGGGGGAGACCCACCTCGCCCTGGACCTGTTTTTCGCGACGGCCGAAGGAGAAGCCATGGCCATCGCCCGACGGTTGAGCCTGCTGAACTCGCGGCGCCAGTCGGCTGAGGACAAAATCTATGGCGAGGCCGTCGAACGGATCAGGGTCAACGCCTGGGACCGAAGCTACCGGATCCTGATCATGGGGAGTGAAACCTGGCATCGCGGTGTCATCGGGATCGTCGCCTCACGGCTCAAGGAGGCCTTCTCCCGCCCCGTCCTTCTCTTCTCTTACGAGGATGGAAAAGCGTTCGGCTCGGGGCGGAGCATTTCGGAATTTTCCCTGATCGATTGCCTCGAAGAATGCCGGAGCCATGTCCTGACTTACGGCGGGCATAAATATGCCGTAGGATGTTCTCTTTTGCGGGAGAACATGCCCGCCTTCAAGCAGGCGGCCAACGCCGTCGCCGGAGCGCGGATCACGGACGACCAGATGCGCCCCAAGCTCTTGATCGATGCGAAGCTCCAGCCCGCCGACATCGACGATCATTTTCTCGAGGCTTTATCTCTTCTCGGTCCGTTCGGCGTTGGAAATCCGCGCCCGGTGTTTTTCGTCGAGAATGCCGAGGTCGCCGGCCCGCCGAGGATTCTCAAGGACAAGCATTTGAAATTCCGGTTGAAAAAAGATGGCGCCGCGGCAACGGCCCTGGGATGGGACAAGGCCGGGTGGGCCGATATGGTCGCGTCCGGGCGTCGCGTAAACGCCGTTTTCACGGTCCAGTCGTCCTCGTATCTCGGCGCGGAGGAGGTTTACTTGTCGCTCGAAGACCTGCGCCCCGCGGAATCGTGATGCGCGAGCGACCGAGAGACACCGGATTACGCGCCGCGCGCTGGCTCCGCCCCGCCGTCAAGGCCGTTCTCGCATTGATCGTCGTTGTCATTGCGGGGTATCTCACTTTCCGGATCGCGGAGAAACCCCGCTCCAAGGCGGAAACGGACGAGATTCTTCAAGGCAAAGTCGACGTGAAGGAGGGCATCCGGGGGGCGCAGCTCAAAGGCGACCAAGGACGGCTCGAATTTCGCGGCGACCGGAGCGTCCCCCTCGATGAGAAAAGATATCGACTCGAAGGTCACGTCGAGGTCATCGACCGCGGCCGGACGGGCGGCCGCGAAATCCGGATCTCGGCCGGTTCCGTCATTTATGATAAAGACTGGACCCGATTCACGGTCCAGGGCGGAGTCCGGGTCGCCTTCAAGACGATGACCTTGGAGGCGTTCGATTTTGATTACGACCGGAAGAACGAGGTCATGGCGACCTCGAGCGGCGGCAAACTCATCTCCTCTAAACTCGAGGGGTCGGCTAAACGGGTCACGTTCTATCCGAAAGACGAAATCGTCATCCTCGAAGAAGACCTGGACTTCACTCTCCGGTCCCGGATTTCGCCCGACCTGCCGATCACGATCACCGGAGATAAACTGGTCTTCAATTTTTCCCAGCGGCGCGGAGATGTCGACGGGAATGTCGTCCTGGTTCACGGAAAAAGCCGCGGTACTGCCGGCCGGGCGTACATCGAACAGTTCGAGAAGGCCGATGATTTCCGGATTCTCGAGCTGAGCCGTCAGGCCAAACTCGAGTTGGAGGGCGAGCTTCAAGCGGCCCCGAATGTGAAAGCCCGTTCTAAGGCCGCTCCGTCCGGCCCGGCCGCGTCCGTCCTCGGGCAGGACTTGAGCCTGGGCGAGAGTATCCGGCAGGAGGTCGAGTCCGAAACGATCAGGCTTCAAGCCTCGGAGACGGCGTTCTTCCTCGAAAAGACCGAGTTTCTGGGAAGCGCGGTGGTCAAGTTCTTTTTTGCCTCGGGGGCGGTCACCGAGATCCGGGGGGAGACGGTCGCCGCGCGATTCGGGAAAGGCGGCTTTTTACGCGACATCCGGGTGACGACCGAGGCCCGGATCTCCAGCCATGACAAGGACGGCCTGAACGCCCGGACGATCGAAGGCCGGGAGGTCGTCGTGGACAACGACAAACGGGTCGTGACCGCGTCGGGGGACCAGGCGGCGCGGGCGAGGTTCGCCTCGACCGGGAGCGACGTCGCCGGCGGAACGGTCACGATCTCGATCGACACCGAAGATTTTGAAGCGGACGGCGGCGTCCGGATGAATTTCCGGGCGGATATGTCGGAGGCGTCGAAGAACGGCTTCTTTTCGGCCGACCAGCCTGTGTTCGCATGGTCCCGCTCGATGAGATTTTCGAGCCGGACCCGGCGTTTTTCTTTATGGGACCCGGCCGACCGGGTGAGATGCTCTCAGGGCAGCCGGGTGTTGTACGGCAAGGAAATCGTGATCACGGAGGACGGCCGCGAGTTGACCGGCACGGGCGGCGTCCAGGCCGTGTTTCCGCACAAAATCAAGGAAGGCGAGCCCGAACGCCGGATCGATATTTCCTCGTCCGCGATGCGCCTCGACCCCGAGTCGGGCCAGGTCGTCTACGAGGGCGGCTGTGCTCTAAAGACGGGGGGAGCGGTCCTGACCTGCGGCCGGATCACGGTCGAACCGGGTGAGGCCGGAGGAGAGGTCCGGTCCATGCGTGCCGTCAAGGGCAATTCCCCGGCCGTGACCATTACGATGGACACCCGCGTGGCGACCGGGGGCGTCGCCGACTACGATGTCCGGCAGGATACGATAACTCTCACCGGCCAACCCGTCCTCAAGGATAAGGATAAGGGGGAAATTCGGGGGGACAAATTGACTTTTCAGCTATCGGATGGTAGAATCCGCGTGCAAGACCGGTCGGTGACAACGATCAAGTCGTGACCGATGAAATCCCGTTTGACAGCCCTCAACCTCGTCAAGAGTTACCACGGAAAGAAGGTCGTGGATGACGTCTCCATCGAGATCAGTCGCGGGGAAATCGTCGGCCTCCTCGGCCCCAACGGCGCCGGAAAAACCACGACGTTTTCCCTGATTCTCGGCCTTGTCGGCCAGGATTCGGGCCGGATCTATCTGGACGACGAGGAGATCACCGATTTCCCGATGTATCTGCGCGCCCAAAAAGGCATCTGCCTGCTTCCCCAGGAGACGTCCGCCTTCCGCAAACTGACCGTCGAGGAGAATCTCCTGGCAATTCTGGAAGTCCTCCCAGGTCGGTCGCGCGGGACGGATATCCTCGAACAAACGCTCGGCGAGTTCGGGTTGACCCGTCTCGCCGGGGCTAAAGCGTTCACGCTGTCGGGCGGAGAGCGCCGGCGCCTCGAGATCGCCCGGGCCATGATCTCCGACCCCGATTTCATTCTCCTCGACGAACCGTTCACCGGGATCGACCCTATCGCCATCGAAGACGTGCAGCGGGTCATCCGGGCCCTCAAGGACCGCGGATTGGGCGTCCTGATAACGGACCACAACGTCCGGGAGACTCTGAGGATCGTCGACCGGGCTTATATCATCGACAAAGGCCGGATTTTCAAGGAAGGCCGGCCGCGGGATATCGTCTCGGCGGGGGACGTGCGGCGACAATATCTCGGCGAGGACTTTCGTTTTTAAAGGACGAGCAGGGCGATGATCATGAAACAGCGGCTCGACCAGCGCCAGGTCCAAAAACTCATCCTCGCCCCCGCGCTCCAGCAGGCCATCAAGCTCCTTCCCCTGACCAACCTCGAGCTGATCGAGGTGATCGACCAGGAGCTCGCGGAGAACCCGATGCTCGAGTTCGAGGGCGAGACCGAAGAGGGAAAGGCCGAAACCTCGGCGGAAAGCCCTGCCGCCGAGGCCCCGGCGGCGGACGGCGCTGCGGCCGAAACGGCCGCCGAAGACCCGTCGGACGCGGAATTCGAATCTTATTTTCAGGATTATTTCGACGACGGCTTCCGCTCCCCGGCCCCGGAAAGGAAGGACATCCCGTCTCTCGAGAACACGCTCTCGTCGCCCCCCTCTCTATGGGACCATCTCGGCTGGCAGGCCAATTTGACGTTCTTCGACCCTGCGGACCGGGACATCGCGGAGCGCGTGATCGGCAACATTAATGAGGACGGCTACCTGACGTCGTCGGTCGAGGAGGTCGCGGCGGCGGTCGGCTCGACGCCCGAGAACGTCGAGGCCGTCCGGGCCAAGATCCGGATGTTCAACCCCGTCGGCGTCGGTAGCCTGAATCTCAAGGAATGCCTTCTCGCCCAGCTCGACTACCTGGAGATCGACGACGAGGTCGTCCGAACCATCATCGGCGAACATTCCGCCCTGCTCGAAAAATCCGACTTCGGACAGCTCTCCAAAGTCCTGGGCCTGCCCCTGAGCGACATCAAATACCGCCTAGAAATCATCAAACGGCTTGACCCGACGCCGGGCCGCAAATTCACCGAACGCCGGACGGAGTACGTCGTCCCGGACATCCTCCTCACGAAGGAAGGGAGCGACCTGAAGATCGCGTTGAACGATGAAGGCCTGCCGCGGTTGCGGATAAGCGCCTATTACCGGACGCTCCTGGCCAAAGCTCTCAAGGAGAACCCCGAAGCGTACCGCTATCTCCGGGATAAGCTGAAGAAAGCCCTCTGGTTCCTCCGCAGTCTCGACCAGAGGGACCAGACGATCTTTAAAGTGGCCCGGTATATCGTCGATAAACAGCGGGACTTCTTCGAGAAGGGCATCGAAGGCCTCAAGCCGTTGACGCTGATGGAGATCGCCCGCGAGATCGGCGTCCATGAATCGACCGTCGGCCGGGTCGTGGCCAACAAGTTCCTCATGAGCCCGTGGGGCGTCTTTTCCCTAAAATATTTCTTCCACAAGTCGATCCACGGCGACTTCGGCGAAGAGATCTCGTCGCTCCGGGTTAAGGAGCGCATCCGGAAGCTCGTCGAGTCCGAGGACAAGGCGCACCCGCTGAGCGACATCGAGATCGAGGAAATCCTGGCCCGCGAAAACTTTCCGATCGCGCGCCGGACCGTGGCCAAGTACCGCAACCAGCTCAAAATCCAACCTTCCCATATCCGCAAGAGACAGTCCAGCATGGAGGGAATCCCATGAACGTCCACTACACGGCACGCCAGGCGTCCCTGACCCCGGACGTCAAGGACTACTGCGACCGGCGGCTCGCCGCATTGAACCGGCTTCTCGCGTTCGTGACCGAAGTCGATGTCATCCTGTCCCACGAGAAAAATCGTTACAAAGCCGAGATCCATGTCCGGGCCAAAGGGGCGGGACTGGTCGTCGTCGAGGAACACGCCGACATGATGTCCTCCCTGAATATTGCTTTTGACAGCCTGGAAAAGAAGATCAAAAAGGAACGCGAAAAATTCCGGGAGAAAAAACGCCGCGGCGGCCGCGAGCGAAAATCCCTTGCCTTCCCCGAAGCGCCCGAGCCGGGCGAGGTCCGGAAAAAAATCGTGCGGACCGACTACTTTTCGGCAAAGCCGATGACGGTGGAGGAGGCGGCCTTGGAGCTCGAGCTCAAGAAACGGGAGGCGTTCGTCTTCCGGCTCGCCGGTCCGGAGACGTGGGCTACGATCTACCGCCGGAAAGACGGTCACCTCGGCCTCATCCGACCCGAATGACGATGTCCGACCCGCGCGAAGCCGTGATTTCCGGAGGGCTGCTCCGGATGTTCGGTCTCGGCGTATTGATCGTCGGCGACAGCGGCATCGGCAAATCCGAAAGCGCCCTGGAGCTCATCGCCCGCGGACATCAATTCATCTCCGATGATGTCGTGCACGCCCGAACGACGGCCGCCGGCCGGATCATCGGCCGGGCGCCGACCATCAGCCGGTTTTTCATGGAGATCCGCGGCCTCGGGATCATCAACATCAAGGAGATCTTCGGCGCGAAATCCATCAGCCCCCGGGCGACGATCGACCTTGTCATCCGGCTGAAGAAATGGCACCCCAAGAAAGAATACGACCGGCTCGGGCTTCGGTTTCCGGAGGACCACGCGATCCTCGGGAAAAAGATCCCCCGACTCAACATCCCGGTCGCGCCAGGCCGAAACATCGCCACGCTGATCGAGGTCGCGTGCAAGGTTCATATCCTGAGAAAACGCGGCTATGTCGCGTCCGCGGAGCTCGCCCGCAAGCTGGACCGGGCGCTTGTTTCGGGGAATGAGGCGGACGGCCGATGACGATCGACGACCGGTTTTTGATCATCACCGGGCTGTCGGGATCGGGAAAAACGATCGTCAGCCGGTTCCTCGAGGACATGGGCTATTATTGCATCGACAACCTGCCGACCCGGATGATCCCGCTTTTTGTCGACCTCTGGAAACGGCGAGAGTTCGAGATCCAGAAAGTGGCCCTCGTGGTCGACATTCGGGAGCGCGGCTTTCTGACGTCGTTTCCTGAAGTCTGGAACATCATCCGGAAGAAAGCAACGCCGCGGCTCATTTTTCTGGACGCGTCCGATGAATCTCTTGTCAAACGCTTCAGTGAGACGAGGCGTCCCCATCCCCTTGCGCCCAATAAGCCGGCCCTTCAGGGCGTGCGGCTTGAGCGCAAACGGCTCGCCCCCATCAAGGCCATGGCCGACGAGGTCATCGACACGTCCTCCACCTCGATCCATCAGCTGCGGGAACTCTTCGGCCGCCGCCTGCACAAGAGGAAACGACATCTCCTCCATGTCCAGGTCAGAAGCTTCGGCTATAAATACGGCATCCCGATCGACGCCGACCTCGTCTTCGACACGCGTTTTCTGCCGAATCCGTTCTACCGCGACGAGCTGAAGAACAGGCCGGGGACCAACCGCCGGGTCCGCGACTTCGTCCTGAAGCAGCCCGAGACGCGGGCGTTCCTGGCGGAGTTCGAACGATTCCTCCAGTTCCTCATGCCCCGCTTTATCGCGGAAGGCAAGAACCAGCTCGTGATCGCGATCGGCTGCACGGTAGGGCGGCACCGCTCGGTCGTCATCGCCGACGCTCTGGCCGATTCCCTTCGCGGCCCCGAGTATGATATAAAGGTTTTTCACCGGGACGTGGACAAATGATCGGCGGGATCGTCGTTTCTCACGGAAAACTCGGGGAAGAGCTGCTCAACGCCCTGACCATCATCCTCGGCGAAGCGCCGAACATCGAGGCCATCTCGATCGGCTGGTACGACGACGTCGAGGACTC
Organism: Candidatus Aminicenantia bacterium; assembly: GCA_041479785.1. Classification (GTDB taxonomy): domain Bacteria; phylum Acidobacteriota; class Aminicenantia; order Aminicenantales; family UBA4085; genus JBGOYP01. The sequence continues at coordinate 9,753 of JBGOYP010000003.1, forward strand.
CAAGCGGAAGATCAACGCCAGCCTCAAACGCGTCGACCAGAAAAGCGGCGTCGTCATCTTCACCGATATGTTCGGCGGCACGCCCTCCAACCTCAGTTTCCTGTTTCAGAAGGACGGCCAGGTCGAGATCGTCACCGGCGTCAACCTCCCCATGCTCATCAAGTTCGTTTCGCTCCAGCGCTCGAACAACCTCAAGGACGTGGCCCGGAAGGTCGTCGAGCAGGCGAAAAAGAACATCCATCTCGCGAGTGCCCTGCTCGGCACGAAGCCGGTGTGAAGCGCGGCCATGATCGAGCGGTCGATCACGATCAAGAACAAACTGGGGCTGCACGCCCGCGCGGCGGTCAAATTCGTCAACACGGCCAACCGGTTCGTCGCCGACGTCCGGGTCGTCAAGGACGGCAGCGAGATCGACGGCAAGAGCATCCTCGGCATCCTGACGCTTGCCGCCACCCAGGGCTCGGACATCAGGCTGAAGGTCGACGGGTTGGACGAAACGGCCGCCTGGGAGGCTTTGGCCGACTTGATCAATAACCGGTTCGGCGAAAAGGAATAGGCGTCCGATGGATTTCATGCGACTGCGCGGCGTCGGCGTATCCCCCGGGATCGCGATGGGCGAAGCCGTCTTCGCCGGCCGGGCCGTTTTTTCCACGCATAAGGAATATGTCCCGCCGCACCGCGTCGAGGACGAACTTCGGCGTCTCCGGGCGGCGATCGCCAAGACGCGGGAGGACCTCATCGCCCTCAAGGCCGACGTCCAGGCGAAGGTCGGCGAGGAGCATGCCTTCATTTTCGAGGCCCATCTCCTCATCCTCGACGACCCGGCCCTGGATTCGGGCCTGGAACGGCTGATCCGCGAGGAGAACGTCAAGGCCGAGAGCGCCCTGTCCGAGATCCATGCCCGGTATTTGAAGATCTTCGACGCCATCGTCGACGAATACTTCAAGCAGCGCAAGTCCGACGTTTCCGACGTCCTGGTCAAGGTCTTTCGCAACCTGCAATCCCCCGGCGAGGAGCAGGAGGACGACAGCCGGAACACAATCCTGGTCGCCCACGACCTCCTTCCGTCCGAAGCCGCGCTCCGGCTGAGCACGGGGAGCGTCCTGGCCGTCGCCTTGGATACGGGCGGGCAGACGTCCCACGCCGCGATCCTCGCCCGCTCGCTGAACATTCCGACCGTCGTCGGCCTGCACGACATCACGCTGAAGATCCGGCCCGGCGACATCCTCATCGTCGATGGGACGGACGGCGAAGTCATCATCAACCCGCCGCCGGCCGTGCGGAAGGAATTTCTGGGCAAGAAGGACAAGTACGACGCCTATCGGCAGGAACTGAAAAAGATCGCGAAGTGGAAGTCCGTGACGCTCGACGACGTCCGTTTCTATCCCATGGCCAACATCGAGCTGCCGGAAGAGATCCGGCATGCCCTCTCTTACGGGGCCGAAGGGGTGGGCCTGTTCCGCTCCGAGTTCATCTACCTCCAGCGGTCGACGCTTCCGACCGAGGACGATCATTACGACGTGTACGCCAGGCTGGCGAACGGAACATATCCGTATCCGGTCACGATCCGGACGATCGACATCGGCGGCGAGAAGACCCTCCCCCAGCTTCAGATCGAGACCGAGCCCAATCCCGCCCTCGGATTGCGGGCGATCCGGTTTTCGCTCCGACACCGGGAGCTGTTTCGGGTCCAGCTCCGGGCCATCCTCCGAGCGAGCGCTCGCGGCAACGTCCGCATCCTCATCCCGATGATCACCGAGGCCGAGGAAATCGGCGAGGTCAAGCTGCTCCTCGAAGAGGTCAAGGAGGAACTTCGGGCGAAGAAGATCCCGTTCGACCCGCATCTCCCGTTCGGCGTCATGATCGAAGTCCCGGCCGCGGCGGCCATCGCCGACATCCTCGCCCGGGAGGTCGATTATTTCAGCATCGGGACGAACGACCTCATCCAGTACAATCTCGCCGTCGACCGGTCGAACGAATTCGTCTCCCATCTCTACAAGCCGTTCCACCCCTCCATCCTCCGGCTCATCCGGTTCGTCATCACGTCGTCCCTGAACGCCGGCAAAGACGTCACGGTCTGCGGCGAGATGGCGGCCAACCCGCTCTTGGCCATTTCCCTGCTCGGCTTGGGGCTGCGGACGTTCAGCATGAACCCCATCTTCATCCCGAAGGTCAAGAAGGCGCTTCGCGCGGTCGAGGTCCGGACGGTGCGGCGCATCGTGACCCAAGCCTTGACGCTTCGGACCGCCCAGGAGACCGAGGAATTTCTCATCGAAAAGTTGCTCGTGAAGCACCCGGACGCGTTTTTAATGGGATATCGATAGCGGGGGGCGGGAGGTCCCGTCCCCCGTTTAATTTTTAGGAGGAGGAATCCATGACTATCAGCCCGATCATCCTGGGCGGAGTGATCATCCTGTGGTCGCTCGTCGTCGGTCTCGCCGTCATCGCCTTCGGGGAATTGCTGCTCGCCATCCGCGAGATCGCCATGAACACGCGGAAGGAAGGCGTGAAAACCCCCCACTATGAGATTTTGATGATCATGGCCAAGATCAACAATCTTCTGGGATGGATCTTTCTCGTCGCCGGGATCGCCCTCGGCGTCTACGTGATGATCACCGGGTCGCCGATCCCGCTGGTCCCGAAAGCGACGACGACGTTATAACGCGCGGCCGTATTTATCCTCGAGCCGGACGATATCGGACTCGTCGGAATCGCCCAGCCAAATCTCCATGACCCGGGCGGGCCTGCGGCCGACGCAGCGGAGGCGGTGCGGGGCCGCGCGAGGAATGTAAATCTCCTCGTTCTTCCCCGGCCGCCAGACCCGGCCTCCGACGGTGATCTCCAGGCCGTGGTCGAGGGCGACCCAGAATTCGGCCCGACGTTCGTGATACTGGAGCGAGAGCGACCCGCCGGGGTTGACGGTGATGACCTTGATGCTCGCGGCCGCCTCATGGGGGTACGCCCGGAACTTCCCCCAGGGCCGGATATCTTCGAGGATGTGGTCGCGGAACTGCCGCTCGTCTTCAGAACGGGATGTCGTCATGGCCCTCGCCCTCGCCACCGGCGGCGGAGCCGTCCTCCTCTGCCGGAAAGTCCGGGCTCGCGGCCGGGGCGGCGGCGTCGGGATAGAAGCCCGGCTCGGGCGCGCCTTCGCGGCGGCCGCCGAAGAGCGTGATGCTCACGGCTTCGACCTCGGTCGACGTCCGCTTGTTCCCGTCGCGGTCCTGCCAGCTCCGCGTCCGGAGCTTGCCTTCGAGGATAATCTGCCGGCCTTTGTCGAGGTACTTCTCGCAGAACTCGGCGAGCTTGCCCCAGACGACGATGCGATGCCATTCCGTCCGCTCGCTGCTTTCGTTGGTCGCGCGGTTGAACGTCCGCTCGTTGGTCGCCAGCGAGAATCGGGCGACGCTGCGGTCGGTTTGAGGGAGGACCCGGATCTCGGGCTTCTGGCCGAGCCGTCCGACGAGGATTACTTTGTTGAGGCTGTTGACGTCTCTCATTTTTTTATGGTTTGAAGCTCCTTGATTTTTTCCTGGGCGGATTTGGCTTCCTCGTAGATCGGAAATTTGGCGATGAGGAGCCGCAGCACGGCGACGGCCTCGTCGGGCTTTTTCAACTCGGCGAGGGCATAGCCTTTCTTGAGATAGGCGGCCGCAATCCTATTGCTCTGCGGATAGCTGACGATCAGGTCGTCGAACTGCTCGATGGCCTGGTCGAATTTCTTTTGGCTGTAATAGCACTCCCCGATCATGTACGCGGCGTCGTCGGTCAGGGGCTTGTCCGGGAACTGTTCGATGAGGTCTTTGAATCCGGCGACGGACAGGTCGAAGTTCCCCTTCTGGTAGTCGACATACGCGACGTTGTACGCTTCCTGCATGGAGAGGTTGGTTTTGACGGGCGTCCTTTCGGTCTCTTTCTTCTCGGCCGGCGCCGGCTCCTTTTTGGCCGGCGTCGCGGATTTCTTCTGGGCCGGCTGTTTGTCGGGTTTCTTCGCGACGTCGTCGGTCTCCGCGGGCGGCGGCGCCGTAACCTTGGTTTTGAGGTCGGCCAAGTCGCCGGAGATCCGGAACAGGTCGGACTCGAACTGCCCCAAACGCTCAAGGAGAGCCTGGAGCTGGAGAGGCAGGTCCTTGAGTTTATCCTGAGATTGGGCCTGGCTCGTCTGGATGAGCCGGACCTGGGCTGTCAGGTCCCGGAGGAGATTGCCGAGGGCCGTGAGCCCCTCCGCCGCGTCGTCGACCTTTTTCTCGAGCTTCTGAACCTGCTGTTTGAGAAACTGGACGTCTTGATAAATCAGCTCGTAGGTCTTCTTCTCTTTATCCTGCGCCGTGGCCGGGTTCAAGAACAGGGCGGCGGCCAGGCCGACGCCGAGAAGTTTCTTCATCGCCGGCCGCGTTTATTTTTCGATGACCATAAATTGGGCGCGGCGGTTCTTCTGCCACGCGGCTTCGTCGTGGCCCATGTCGAGGGGTTGGCTCTTGCCGTAGGACAGAGTCTTCATCCGGTCCGCCGGGATCCCGAGCGAGACGAGGTAATCCATGGCGCTTTTCGCCCGCTTTTCGCCGAGGGCGAGATTGTAGTCCTCGGTCCCCCGCTCGTCGCAGTGGCCCTCAATCAGGACCTTGGCCGTTTTGAATTTTTTCAGCCAGGTCGCGTCCGCTTCGAGGACGGACTTCGCGTCGTCGCGGATGGCGTATTTATCATAGTCGAAATGGATCGGCTGAAGCGGCTTCTCCCGGTTGACCTGGTCGAGCGACTTGGACAGGAAGAGCTCTTCCTCGGTGGGTTCGGGTTTCTTCACGGGTGCCGGCGGGACGACCTTCTCGACCTTGGGCTGTTCTTGAACCTGCGGCTTGGGCGGCGCGGGCGGGACCGGTTTGACTTTCGGCTTGCACGCCGTCCCGAAGGCGAATATCAGGCCGCACACCAAGACTAGGATCGCAATTTTTTTCATAACGCCTCCTCTTATGTTTCGTCGGTGGCCGGGATTTTGACCATCGTTACCTATTTTAGATTTTTATACAATGAAAAAGGGGATGTGTCAATCTGAAAATCCCGGTTTTTAGGGGGAAAATAAGAAAAATCCAAAATCTCGGCGCCAAGGGACGGCCGTTTCGGCCGGGTTCGGTGCCCGGGGAATCCGCGGATATCTCAATTGCCCCAGTCGGCGAGCCTGTTCTGCCCTGTCGTCGTCAGTTGACGGAGGTTGGCCCCGTCGACGTCGATGGAATAGAGCTGAAGCCCGCCTTTAATGTTCGAGGTGAAGATGACGTGCCGGCCGTCGGGCGACCAGGAGGGAGTCTCGTTCCGGGCATTGCTCCCCGTGAGCCGGCTGATCTGCTGCGTCCGGAGGTTGAGGATATACAGGTCGAAGATGTTGTCGACCCGGGCGACGTAGACGATCCGGTCCCCTATCGGGGACCAGGCCGGCTCGTCGTTGTGGTTCGAACCGCCGAAGCTCACGAGGACGATATTCGACCCCTCGGCGTCCATCGTGTAGATCCGCGGCGCGCCGCTGCGGTCGGAGACGAACGCGACCTGGCGGCCCGTCGGTGACCAGGACGGCGACTGGTCGACCGCGGTATTGTACGTCAGCCGCTTGACCTTCCCGATGCGCGTCGGGCCGTCGAGTATTTCGGCGACGTAGATCTCCTGATTTCCGTCCATGGACGAGCTGAAGGCCAGCTGTTTGCCGTCGGGCGACCAGGCCGGTGCGTAATTCAAACCTTTCGTCGAGACGGGCGTCCGTTTTCCCTCGTAGACGTCGAGGATATACAGGCCGCCGATCAGATTCTGGTACGAGGTGTAGGCGATTCGCTTCTGGTTGGGCGACCAGGCCGGGCCGTAGTCGTCGACCTTGTTGAACGTCAACCGGGTCTGGTTGGCGCCGTCGTAGTCCATCATGTAAATTTCCCAGTTGCCGTCCCGGTCGGAGACGAAGGCGATCTTGGTCGTGAAGACGGGCTTCTCGCCATAAATGCGGAGAAGGTCGTCGGCCGTTTTGTGCGTCATGTACCGTAGGTCGGCCGGCTTCGCCTGGACCTTTTTCGCCTGGATCGGCTGGCCGGGTTTGACGTCGTAGAGCTTCCATTGGAGGACGAGGTCACCGTTTTCGGACGAGGACACATCGCCGATGAAGAGGATATTGGCGTTGAGGGATTCCCAATCCTTGAAGATGATGTTGGCCGGGTCGAGAGGGCGGATATAGCTGTAATAGCTTTCGGGGAGGAGCTGGAAGACGCGGCTGTATTTGAGGTCGGCGGTGAGAATGGCGAAGATCTCCTCCGCCGCGGCCTGGGCCGACGGCGTCGCCGCCGAAAATTTGGGCAGGGCGATGCTGATCGACGGCTGGCCTTCCCTGATCGTCATGATGACGTCTTGCTTGTCCTGCCTGGAAAAGAGCGCCCAGGCCGGAGCCAGGACGACCAGGCCGGACATGAGAACGAGAATTTTTTTTGATGTCATTTCGAGTGCTCGAATATAAGGATGATCCCCAGGTAATTCTCGCGATAGTCGGCCGGGAGAGGCGCGAACGGCGCCGAGCTCAAAATGGCCCGCTCGGCCGACCGGTCGAGAGAGTTGATCCCGCTCGATTGCCGGATCGTCAGGCTCGAGATCGAGCCGTCGCGCTTGATCCGGAAATAGACGGCCACCTGATACGTTCCGATAACGCCGGGGTCGACGAGCGATGTGAACCAGTTCGACGAGATCTTGTCGCGGACCCACATCAAATAATAGGTATAGGGAAATTCGGACATACCGATCTGGCCGGCCAGGTCGCCGCCGATCCCTTCGCCGAACCCCGGGCCGCCGCCGCCGATCGTCAGCCCGGCGCCGCGGCTTCCGCTTCCGGCGGCCTGCCCCGAGGCGCCGGCCGGGGCTTCTTTGCTTTCGGCCGGTTTGAGAGAAGGGTCGGGCTTGCCGATCACGGCCTTCTTGTCCGGGGCTTTTTTCGCGGGCTCCTTTTTCGGCTTGTCCGTCGGATACCGCAATTGGGCTTTCGGATCCGTTTTGAGAGTGTTGACAGGCGCCAGGTCGCGGAGCGTTTCTCTTTTGAGCTCGGTCGTCCCGAGCTTTTCCTCGGTCTTGGGCAGGCCCGCCGAGATGCCGCCTGCTCCGCCGCTTCCGCCGGACCCGATCATGTTCGTCGGGAGAAAGACCATGAGGCCTTTTCTCTGCGGTTTCGGAAGGCTCGGGTTGAGGACGATGACGGCGAGGAGACACGCGTGGATGGCCGCGGACAGCGTCATGGCCCGCTTGAAGGCCGTGTCGCCCATCCTCCATTTCGCGGTCATCGGTTCTTGACTTTGGGTTCAATGGGCTCGGTCATGAGTCCGATGAGCTCGATGCCCGATTTGTTGATGATGTCCATGACCTCGATGACGAAGCCGTAGGGCAGGTCCCGGTCGGCCTGGAGATAGACCACCTTTTTCGGCTTTCCGTAGAAATACGTCTTGAGGTGGGGTTCGAGGAGGGCGATAGCGTTGATCCTCGTCGCGTCGATGTTGATGTTCCTGTTGATGTCGATGGTGACGCGCAGTCCCGGGTCGGCCGGGGCCGTGTCGGTCTCGGCCTGCGGCAGGTTGACGCCGATGCCCGACTGCATCATGGGCGTCGTAACCATGAAAATGACGAGCAGGACGAGCATGACGTCCACGAACGGCGTGACGTTGATTTCGGAGAGGGCCGTGCCGATCTCGCGCTTGGCCCGAACCGTGGGAAGCTTAGGAAGAACCATAGAGTCTCTCGGCGATGCTCAGAAGCTCGAGCGAAAAGTCCTCCATGTCGGAGATGTGGTCCTTGATCTTGTGGAGGAACGTGTTGTAGGCGATGACCGCGGGAATGGCCGCGAAAAGGCCGACGGCCGTGGCGATTAGGGCTTCGGCGATTCCCGGCGCCACCGAGAGCAGGCTCGCGGACCGCGTCGCGTTGATCTTCAGGAACGCGTCCATGATCCCCCAGACCGTTCCTAAGAGGCCGATGAACGGGGAGACGCTGCCCGTCGTCGCCAGGAACGACATCATCCTCTCCATCTTGGCGACTTCGCCGTTCGAAGCCTTCGTCAGGGCCCGGCTCAGGTTGTCGAGGCTGGCGCCGCTCGTCGCGTCCTGGGGGCTGTTTTTGGCCAGGTAGGAAAACTCCTTGTGACCGGCCAGAAAAATGGCCGAGAGCGGGCTCGACGGGAACGCCTTCGCCGCTTCGCTGACCTCGTTCAGGTTCCGGCTCTTTTTGAAGACGGCTTGGAACTTCTGGGTCTGAAGGGCGGCTATCCGGAGGGCTTTTCGCTTGAAGATGATGATCGTCCAGGAAAAAACGGAAAAGAAAAGGAGGATGAGAAGGATGACCTGGACGACCGGGCTGGCGTCGGTGATCAGCTTGAAAATGTTCATGATAATCAACGAAATGGTAGCACAGGGGGGAGGGGAAATTCAAATGAGTAGGCGGGAGAGGAGGGCGACGGCGACTTCCTTGGCGCCTTTGCCGCTCTCCTTCGTCGGGCCGACGCAGGACGGGCAGCCGTCGCGGCAGGGGCAGGCCCCGATCGTCTTCAGGCAGTAGTCCAGCAGCGTTTTGTCGAGGTCGAAGAGCGACGGGCTCAGGCCGATGCCGCCGGGATAGTTGTCGTAAATGAAGATGTTCGGGGCGAAGTCGATGTCGGCGTAAACGGGGCCGTGAAGAGGCTGGACCTTGCCGCGCAGGTCCCGGGGAGGAAGAGACTCGCCCGAGGCGTTGTCGCCGATCGAAACGCCGATGTCATGGATGTCGCACATGAGAAAGAGCGGCGCGACGTGATGGACAATGTAGGCCAGCCCGTAGAGGCCGTTGATTTTTTCCTCGGCCCCGAACGACAGCGACTGGATGAGGTCGGCCGGGATCGTCACCCAATAGGCCGTCGTGTGCATCTCGTTCTGGGGCAGGCTCAGGTCGCCGGCGCCGACATTCTCCTGGGTGTGAAACTTGATCTTTTTGAACCCGACGACCTGGGTCGCGACGTGGACCTCGCCGTGGGTGGCGTCGAAGCGGTCGAGGCGTTTTGTATCGAACGCATCGAGGATCTTGATTTTCGTGTAGTCGATGGCGTCGGTGTAGTAGTCGACGTCGGTCTTCTTGACGTAGGCTTTCCGCTCGGCATAATCGAGCTTCTCGACGAAGTACTGCTCGCCCTCGCAGATGTAAATGGCTTTTTCGTGGAGCGTCGTCAGGGCCGCGGTAAAATCGACTTCGGCGATGACCTTCGAAGCTTGGGTCGTGTCGACGACGACGAAGTTGTCCGAACTGATGCTGCGGAGGCTTACGCCGTCGGCCGGGTAGGCGTCCGACGTCCAATGCCATTTGTCCTTCGAGTGGTGGATGAGTTTTTCCTCCTCGAGGAACTTCAGGATTTCGGCGATGTCCACGGTCCCGAATTTTTCGCCGTCGAGCAGCGGCAGCTCGAAGGCCGCGCACTCGATGTGGTTGACGAGGATGGTCAGGTTGTCCGGGTTGATGAGGGCGCGCTCGGGGCTCTTGGAGAAGAAGTACTCGGGATTATTCACGATGAATTGGTCGATCGGCGCGCTCGAGGCGACGAGAACGGCGGCGGAGGCGCCGGTCTTACGTCCGGCCCGGCCCGCCCGCTGCCAGGTGCTTGCGATCGAGCCGGGATAGCCGGCGAGGACCGCGACGTCGAGCGTGCCGATGTCGATCCCGAGTTCGAGGGCGTTCGTCGAGACGACGCCCAGGATGCTGCCGTCGCGTAGTCCTTTCTCGATCTCGCGGCGCTTGAGGGGAAGGTAGCCGCCCCGGTAGCCGCGGATGAGGCCTTCCTGCTTGACCGTTTTCTCGATGTCCTCCTTAAGATACGTGAGAAGGACCTCGGTGATCAGCCGGCTCTGGGCGAAGACGATCGTTTGGAGGTCGTGCTTCAGGAAGATCGCGGCCACGCGCCGCGCCTCGTTCACGTAAGAGCGCCGGATGCCGAGGTATTCGTTCACGACGGGCGGGGTGTGGAAGACGATGTATTTTTCGCCGCGCGGGGCGCCGTTGTCGTCGACGAGGGTCACGGGCGCCTCGATCATTTTCTCGGCCATCTCGCGCGGGTTGGAGATCGTCGCCGTGCACAGGATGAACTGCGGGTTCGCCCCGTAGAAGGCCGCGACCCGCTTGAGCCGGCGGAGGACGTTGGCCAGATGGCTGCCGAAAATGCCGCGATAGTTATGGAGCTCGTCGAGGACGATGTACTTCAAGTTTTCGAAAAGCTTGATCCACTTCGTGTGATGCGGCAGGATGCCGGCATGGAGCATGTCGGGGTTGGTCAGGACGATGTGGCCGCGGGCGCGGATGGCTTTGCGCGCGTCCTGCGGGGTGTCCCCGTCGTAGGTGAAGATCCGGATCTCCTCGGGGAGGAGCCGGGTCGTGTCATCGAGCTCGGCCCGCTGGTCGTTGGCCAGAGCTTTGGTCGGGAAAAGATAGAGGGCCCGGGCGGATGGATTTTTGAGGATCGTGTCGAGGACGGGGAGGTTGTAGCAGAGAGTTTTCCCCGAGGCCGTGGGCGTCACGACGACCGCGTTTTCGCCCCGCGAGGCCGCTTCCCAGCAGGTGTGTTGATGGCTGTAGAGCCGCTCGAATCCTTTGTCCTTGAACGCCTTGACGAGGGCGGGATGGATGTCGGCGGGATAGTCCTCGTATTTTCCGTCCTGGGCCGGCAGGTGTTTGATCGCCCGGAGGGAGTCGTCCTTGAGGCTGATATCGCGGAGGATCTCGAGGGATTTGATGAGGTTGTCCGTGCGGCCCATGGGTGGGACCATTCTAATTCAAATTTCGGTGACAGACAACGCATTACCGAAATTCTGCCTTATCGACATCGACTAAAAAGCGTGCTGTGCAGCCATCCCTGGGCTTAAAATTAATGGCATCGGAGTTTCGGGGGATGATCGAATCTAATAGATGATCGAATCTAATAATGTCGCGGGCGTAATCCCGATACCGGATTTATCGTGCGATATAGCCCGCCCGATGAATAACGTTATAATTCCCGCTTTTGACCTTGACCTTAAGTTCGTGGAATTTCCCATCGGCCTTGTAATTCTGGGGTTTGTAATAAATGAGATAGTAGTTTTCAGAGGCATCCACGGCCGTTTTAAAGGCTGCGGCGGCGTTAGCCGAAGTCGTTGAAATCCCGCCCGTCGCCCGGGCGATTTCGTTGAATGCGCTATATATATCCTCGGACTTCGCAACCATAATAATATCTGACGGGCTATTCGTCTCTGTGATATCCGAGCCGGTCATCCGTGTCTTCGTGATAAATAAAAAATGGACGGATATAGAAGCGTCTGAATAGGCTTTTTGGATAGCGCCGACGTCGAATTTAACATCTCTATGAAATAAATCAAAAAGGTCCATCATATCGAATACGCCTTGCCAGTCGCCCGATGCCTCTGCTCCCATCTGTGCTCTTATCAGCACGGCGGGCTTTAATTGCGGCAGCACTTCCTGCTGATAGAAAAGAAAAGCGTGTTTTTGGCCATCCTGCTTTTTTAATTCCTCCGCGAAGGCGACCATATTTTTCTGGTCGACTTCTCTCAAAGTTTGCAATTGTTCCAAATAAAGCCGATAATCCTGCAAATTCATGTTTGCGAGGGAAATCCGGAGTTCTCTCAACAGATTGCGATATTCCGACCCCCCGGTAATAATATCCCGGCGCAATATCTCCTTTAGCTGTTTCTTAACGGTTTCCTTCGGAATGATATCGAAAACATCGCTCTTCATCCTATATGTTTTAACGGGCGTGACCACCTCGAAAGAGTCATCGGGAAGGATCACCTGGTCGATGAAGTAATCCATCGCCTTGTCCGTTTCCGGAAGGTACTCCGTCATTTCAAAGAGAAATATAAAAAGCCTGGATAATCTTGGTTTGATCTCTTTTTTCCCCTCCTCCCGCTTGATGTCCGCCTTTTTAATGAGATAAACGGCTTCGATAGGTTGTGGTTGACCGTCCTCATAGACTTCAAAGTCGTTGATTGTCAGATGATCGATGAATTTATCGCCTTTAAAAACCCGGGTAGGGATTTCGATGTTGATAACGGAGACCACGTGAGAAAGCTCTTGGGGAAATAAACTAAGAATTATCAAGAAAAATCCCGCTCCGAAAACTATTTTTTTCATCTCTCGAGCTTTTGTGCTTTTCCCTTCTGTCCACCCTTTTTAACTGCAATAAATATGCCAGGAAATCAAGATGAAAATTATCCAACGCCTCGATTTTCACGTCCTATTTATATGACATATGTCCAATTGGCATGCCATATTTAAGGAAATATTTCGGTGACAGACAACGCATTACCGAAATTCGATTTTCTGCTATAATAATAGGTTATGCTCGACGAAATTGTCGTAAAGAAGGCGGCCCAACACAATTTGAAGCGGATCGACGTCCGCCTGCCGCGCAACCGGCTCATCGTTGTCACGGGACCGAGCGGGTCCGGGAAGTCCTCGCTCGCCTTCGATACGCTGTTTGCCGAGGGCCAGCGCCGCTACATCGAATGCATGTCGGCCTACGCCCGCCAGTATATGGAAATGATGGAGAAGCCTGAGGTCGAGGCGATCGAAGGCATCTCGCCGGCCATCTCGATCGACCAGAAGACGATTTCGTCGAATCCGCGGTCGACGGTCGGAACCGTGACCGAACTTTATGACTTCCTCCGGCTGCTCTTTGCCCGGGTCGGCGTCCCTCATTGCCCGAACTGCGGCCGAACGGTCAGCCAGCAGACCGCGCCCGAGATCGTCCGCCGCATCCTGGAGACCGCCGGCGACGAGAAAGTCAAGATCCTGGCGCCCGTCATCAAGGGCCGCAAAGGCGAGTACCATCGCCTCTTCGACCGCTTCCTCAAAAAAGGTTATATCCAGATCCGCGTGGACGGCCGCTTCCGAGACCTCGACGGGCCGATCGTCCTGGAAAAAACGAAAAAGCACTCGGCCGAAGTCCTCGTCGACGACGTCCGCGTCTCGTCGCGGTCCGAAAAGCGGATCCACGAGGCCGTGACCCGGGCCCTCGACCTGGCCGAAGGCGAAGTTCTCCTCCTTCGCGATGACGGCCGCGAAACATACTATTCCCTGCGGCTCCTCTGTCCGTATTGCAATATCAGTCTGCCCGAACTCGAGCCGCGCAATTTTTCGTTCAACAGCCCTTACGGGGCCTGCTCGGCGTGCCACGGCCTCGGCTTCCGGACGGTCACGAACGACGACGGTGAGGTCGAACTCACCGAGGACGTCTGCGATGTCTGCCGCGGGGCGCGGCTCAAGCCCGAAAGTTTGGCCGTCCGCGTGGACGGAAAGAATATTTCCGACCTGAGCCTGCTTCCGGCGAACAAACTCGCGGCCGAGGTCGCGGCATTCTCCCACGCCGCGAGCCGCGAGGTCGTCGCGGAAAAGATCCAGAAAGAGATCCTGTCCCGGCTCGCGGTGATGGCCGAGCTCGGTCTCGGCTACCTCCACCTCAACCGGACGACGGGCTCGCTCTCCGGCGGCGAGGCGCAGCGGGTCCGTTTAGCGGCCCAGGTCGGGGCCCGCTTGCGCGGGATCCTTTATGTCCTGGACGAGCCGACGATCGGGCTCCACCAACGCGACAACGGTCGATTAATCGCCCTTCTCCGCAAGATCCGGGACGATGGAAATTCCGTCCTGGTCGTGGAACACGACGAGCAGACCATCCGCGCCGCCGATTTCGTCCTTGACCTCGGGCCGGGCGCCGGAGAGCAGGGCGGCCGGATCGTCGCCGAAGGCCCGCTCGCGGACGTCCTCCGGTCGCCGGATTCGCTCACGGCCCGCTATCTGCGCGGCGAGTTGGGCATCCGGCTGCCCGCGGAACGACGCACGCCGTCCGGATGGCTGACCGTCGCGAACGCCCGTGAGCACAACCTCAAGAACATCGACGCCGAGGTCCCGCTGGGATGCATGACCGCGGTGACCGGCGTCTCGGGCTCGGGCAAGAGCACGCTCGTCTATGACATCCTCTACCGCGGCCTGCAGAACATCCTCTACGACGTCAATGTCCGGGCCGGAGCCCACGACGCGATCCGGGGCGCGGACCGGATCGACAAGGTCATCAGCGTCGACCAGAAACCGATCGGCCGGACGCCGCGGTCGAATCCCTCCACTTATACCGGGCTGTTCACCGAGCTGCGCCAGCTTTTCGCCCGGACCCAAGAGGCGCAGGCGCGGGGTTATACCGCCGGCCGGTTTAGCTTCAACGTCTCCGGGGGGCGCTGCGACGACTGCCAGGGCGCAGGGGTCCGCCGGGTCGAGATGCACTTCCTGCCCGACGTTTTTGTCACATGCGACCGGTGCGGGGGAAAGCGTTACAACAAGGAAACGCTCTCCGTCCGCTACAAGGGGAAGACGATCGCCGACTTCCTGGCCATGACCGTGGACGAGGCTTACGAATATCTCAAGAGCCACCCCAAGCTCAAACGGAGCCTGGCGACGCTCAAACGCGTCGGTCTCGGGTACATCCGTCTGGGCCAGCCGGGGCCGACGCTTTCGGGCGGCGAGGCCCAGCGGATCAAGCTGACCAAGGAGCTGGGCAGGCGGGCGACGGGCCGGACCCTCTACCTCCTCGACGAGCCGACGACCGGCCTCCATTTCGACGACGTCCGCAAGCTCCTCGAGCTCCTCGGCGAACTCGTCCGGCTCGGGAACACGGTCGTTATCATCGAGCACAACCTTGAAGTCATCAAGGTTTGCGACTATATTATTGACCTGGGCCCCGAAGGCGGCGAGGACGGGGGGCGCATCGTGGCCGTCGGCACGCCCGAAGCCGTAGCCGCCCGGCCGGAGTGTTACACGGGACAGTATCTGCGGGAGGCGTTGAAAAAAAGCCATGGCTTTTAATGACATCGTCGGCAACAGCCGCGTGATAAGGATCCTTCAGCTCGCTCTCCGCCGCGGCCGCATCCCGAACTCGATCCTGTTTGGCGGCCCGAAGGGCGTGGGAAAGCGGGCCGCGGCCCGGACCCTGGCCAAGGCGCTTAATTGCCTCAGCAGGACGGACGACTCTTGCGACGAATGCGAAAACTGCCGGGCGATCGACCAAGAGAGGTTTCCCGATGTCCTCGGCATCGACCCGGAACGCACGCTCGGCCGGGCCAAGGATGATGACGCCGACGATGACAAAGAATCGGACCTGCCCTCGCTGGAAGAAAAGCCGGCCCGCTCTCAGCTCGTCCGGATTACTGAGGCCCGGCTGATGAAGCGGCTTTCCTATCTCAAGCCCATGGCCGGCCGGAAGAGGGTGTTTATCGTCGATAAAGCGGAGACGATGAAGCCCGAAACCTGGAACACCCTGCTCAAGATCCTCGAGGAACCTCCTCTGTTTACCCATTTCATCCTGATCAGCGACAAACCGCTACTCCTTCTGCCGACCATTCGCTCGCGGTGCCAGACGTTCGCCTTCCTTCCCCTCTCCGCTGTTGAGATCGAGCGCGTTTTGCGCGAAAAAGATGTCGAAGAGGAGCCAGCGCGGATCATGGCCCGGATCGTGCGCGGCGACCTCGACCAGGCCTTGGCCATGGACTGGGCCGAGGTCCGCGAGGAGCGGTCGGACGCCTGGAACCAGCTCCGCGCTCTTATCGTGGGCGCGGGCGAAGGCCCGGCGCTTTTCCTGAAACGGTTCTCCTTCCAGCGCGGGCGCGCGGCGAGAGAAACCCTCGACCGGCGGCTCGAGCTGTGGTCGTCGTTCTGCCGCGACCTCATTCTTCTCGGGGAAGGAGGGGAACCGAGGCTCCTGTTCAATCCGGACTATGAGGAAGGGCTCCGGGCCAGCGCGTCCGGCCCCGGTCTCGACCGGGCGATCACGTGCGCGCGCCTGGTCGATGAGGCGCGGGCCGACTTGGAACGAAACGCCAACGCGGGCCTCCAGGCGAGCGTGCTGGTTTCCCAAATGTTAGGATAGAACCATGTCAGAATTGATCTGTTTGATCTCCGAGCGGACGGGGAAAGCCCTCCGCGGCCGGAAAGGCGACCTCGAGGTTCACCACGGCGACCTGTGCATTGTCGAGTCCGAGTTCGGCGGCGACCTCGCGACGGCGGTCGACGTCTCGAGCGACGTCTGCCGTCACTTGAAAAACGCCGAGGCCGCGCCCAGGATCCTCCGGGTCGCGACCGAAGACGACAAGCGGAAGTTCTCCTGGCTTCTCGAGAAAGAGCGATGGGCGTTCGAGTTCTGCCAGCGGCGGATCAAGGAACGCGGGTTGGCCATGAAGCTGACGGCCATCCGGTATTTCTTCAACGAGAAAAAAGGCCTCTTCTTCTACACCGCGGACGGGCGGATCGATTTTCGCGAGCTTGTCAAGGACCTGGCCAAAGAGCTCAAGATGCGGATCGAAATGCGCCAAATCGGCGTCCGGGACGAAGCGAAGATCATCGGCGGGCTGGGCGTTTGCGGGCGGCCGCTGTGCTGCGTAAGCTTCATGACGACGTTCGAACCCGTGACGATCCAGAAGGCGCGCAAGCAGCAGATCGTCATCAACCCGACCAAGATCTCCGGCCTCTGCGGCCGCCTGATGTGCTGCCTCGCTTTCGAGGAGGAGAGCCGCGGCCGGATGTATTACGAAGTCGAAAACTCCTTAATCGAAGATTAGCGGGCCACGGGCGAGGGGTTCTGTCGGAGGGCTCGGAGCGAGTCCCTCCAGGCGAGTCCTCCGTCCCGAGCGCTCCCCGCCACCCTTCGCATAATACGTTGAAAAAAAGGGGGAATAAAAAAAGGCCGCCTCACGCCGGTTCAATTGGAGTGGGGCGGCCTTTGGGTCTAGTTTGCGATCTTAAAGGCCGTTTTGGCCGAGGTCGCGAGAA
>JBGOYP010000004.1:0-24904 GCA_041479785.1 Candidatus Aminicenantia bacterium
AGATTTTTATATGGCAAGATAATACGCCCTTCGGTAAGATTATACATGGCGCGATTCGACGGGTTGACTTTAAACCCCGCCAGGTCTAAGATAAGGTGTGGCCCCGAAGAATCTTTGTCGCGCTCTATTTATTGTATTTTCTGTTCTTTGCTCGACTATTGTCGCCCCAGCCGTAGACAAAAAAACCGCGGCCGACATCGACCGCGAAATCGAAAAAATCCGCGGCGATATGGTCAAAATCCGGAACTTCATTCATCGGAACCCCGAACTCGCCTACCGCGAGCAGGACACGAGCAAAATCATCGGCTCGCGGCTCGTCTCCCTCGGGCTGGATGTCAAAACGGGCGTCGCCAAGACCGGCGTCGTCGCGCTGCTGCGCGGGGGACAACCCGGGGCGACGATCGCGGTCCGCGCCGAGATGGACGCGGTGCCGGTCCAAGAGATGGCCGATGTTCCAATCAAGTCGCTCACCCCGGGGGTCATGCACGCCTCCGGCCATGACCTTCACATGGCGATCGTCCTCGGAACGGCCGTCGTCCTGAACGAGTTCAGGGCACAGCTCAAGGGAAACGTCAAATTCCTCTTTCAGCCGGCATCCGAGATCCCGGAGGCCGGCGAGGAAAGCGGCGCCTCGCTCATGATCAAGGAAGGCGCCCTCGAGAACCCGCCGGTCGGCGCTATTTTCGGTTTTCACTCCTGCCTTGAGAACGTGGGACAGGTGTTCGTCGCCCCGGAAGCGATGCTCGCCAACGCCGACGCGTTCGAGATCACGATCAGGGGCAAAAGCCCGCAAAGCGCGACCGCTGACGAGGGGATGGACGCGATCGTTCTCGCGGCCCAGGTCGTGACGGCCCTCCAGTCGATCATCAGCCGCGGGATCGACCCCATGGACCCCGCCTTGTTGACCATCGGCCGGATCGAAGGCGGGTCGAAGTCGGACATCATCGCCGACCGCGTCCGGCTCCAGGGCATCGTTCGAACACTGAGCGACGCCAACCGGAAGAAGATCTCGCGGCAGCTCGAAAACGCGGTTAAGGGGATCGTTCACGCCTTCGGGGGCGATTACGCGTTCAGCCTGAACGAGATCGCGCCCGCGGTCTACAACCATCCCGAACTCCTTTCCCTCCTCATGCCTTCATTCATCACGGCCGTCGGCGATAAAAATGTCAACTCGATCAAGCCCCAAATGATGAGCGACGACTTCGCCCTTTACAGCCAGAAAGTGCCGGCCCTGTATTTCCTTCTGGGGGTAAAAAACCCCCGCCTGCCGGCGGCGGCGCCGCTGAACAGCCCCTATTTCAACCCGGACGAGCGCTGCATCGCCACCGGGATCCGGGTCCTGTGCCATCTCCTCCTCGACGCCCTCGAGCAGCAAAGCCGCCTTGCCAAGACCGTTTCGTAAGCATAAGATTATTCTCTCATGCCGTTTCCCCTCCTCTTTGTGGCGATCGCGTTCGCCTTCGGCATCGGCTCCTCCAAAGCGCTCGGCCTTCCCGCGTTCCCCATGGCCGCGGCGTTGGCCGCGACGCTTGTCGGTGCCTGGGTCTTCTTCGCCCTCAAAAAAAACGCGGCGGCATTCGGTCTGACCCTCGCGTCGACGTTTTTTCTCGGAGCCGCGCTTCTGGCCGCCGACGGCGCGACCTTCGACAGGAACCCCGTCCACGCCCTGACCCCGGCGGGATACGCCGATTTCACGGGCGTTCTCGAGCGCTCCCCGTCGCCGGGGACCGACCGTGACTATCTCTTTTTACGCGTCGAGGGTGTCTCGGCGGGGAACCAGGACCGGCGCATGGCGGGGCATCTTCGCGTCTCCGTGCCGCGTTCGTCCGAATTCGCCCCGGTCCATGGTTTTTTTGCGGGGGACCGGGTCAAAGTCTCCGCGCAGATCGTCCCGCCGCACGAATACCGTAATTTCGAAGAGCCGTTTTCCCGGATGTATCTCAAGACCCAGCTCCTGCACAATCTCGCCGCGACGAAAAGCCCGCTCCTGGTCGAAAAAATCTCCGCCGCGTCCGCCCTGTCTCTGCGCCGGATCATGTCGGTCCTGCGGCTGGCCTGCCAGGCCAATCTGGAGCGGTTCTTCGCCGCGCCGGGAATTCCCGGCTCCCTGACGCCGGAAGGGGCGATCCTCGAGACGCTTCTCCTCGGCGGTCGCGGCCGATTAGCCCCCGAGACCACGCAGGCGCTCCAGAAAACGGGCTTATTCCATCTATTCGCCATCTCGGGTGCGCACATCGGGATCATTTCCCTGTTCCTGTTCAGCCTGTTAAAATTCGCCCGCGTTCCGGCCCGCACGTCGTATGGGATCCTCATCGTTCTTCTCGTATTCTACGCGTTTCTCGTCGAAGGCCGGGCATCCGTCGTCCGCGCCGTCGTCATGAGCGTCACCTTTCTCCTCGGCAAGCTGTTCTGGAAAGACACCCATCTGCTCAACACGATCGGCCTGAGCGCGCTCGTCATCCTGGCTTTCAATCCGTTTCAACTCTTCGACCTGGGGTACCAGCTGACGTTCGCGGCAACGCTGGGGATCATCCTTTTTTATCCCCGTATTCAGGCGTTTCTTCCCCGGCTTCCGCTCAAGATCTCGGAAACGTTCACCTTGTCGCTCACCGCTCAGGCGGGCGTTTTTCCGCTCATCGCCTCGTCGTTCAACAGGATCATCTTCAGCGGACTTCTCCTGAACCTTATCGGGATCCCGCTCGTGAGCCTGATCATGGCCGTCGGGTATCTTTTTCTTCCCGCGGTTTTCGTCGCGCCCTTCCTGGGGGGTCCGTTCGCGGCCGTCCTAGCCTTTCTCGTCCGCGTCTTCATGGCCTCCACGCGGCTGTTCGATGGGCTGCCGTTTCTCTCGTACCGGATCCCGACGCCCGCGCTCGCCGTCATCGCGGGCTATTATTTTTTTCTCCTGCTGCTCCTGTTGCCCTCACGGTTCAGGCGGGTCCGGCTCGCCTCGGCCGGGGCTTTTTTGGTCGTTTTCCTGGTCCTCATCCTTTACCCCTTCCGGACGTCCTCCCAGGCGCTCAAGGTGACGTTCATCGACGTCGGCCAGGGGGATTCGATGTTCATCGAATTTCCCGGACGAACGACGATGCTCGTGGACGGCGGAGGCCTGCCCACGGGCGCGTTCGACATCGGAGAAAGCGTCGTCTCCCCGTTTTTATGGAACAAGGGGGTCAAGAAGATCGATTATCTCGTCCTGACGCACGCCCACCCGGACCATGCCTTCGGCCTGGTCGCCGTCGCCCGGAACTTCCGGATCGGGGAATTCTGGGAGGCGCTGAGCCCGGCGGATGACCGCCGCTATGATGAGCTCAAATCGGCACTCTCCTCCGTCCCGGCGCGGCGCGTGTTCGCGGGATACTCGCGTCGGGTCGGCAACGTGGAGGTCGAAGCGCTCTGGCCGACTGAGATTTCGCCTCCGGTGGCCGCGCCGGACAACGACCGGTCCCTGGTCCTCAAGGTCGTTTATGGAACGACAACCCTTCTCTTAACGGCCGATATCGGCGTCGGCGTTGAACGACTCCTCCTGGACAACGGCGCCGGCCTTCGGGCCACCGTCATGAAATCGCCCCATCACGGCAGTGCTTCATCGAGCTCGGAAGAGTTCCTTCGGGCCGTCGCGCCCGAAATCGTCGTTGTTTCGGCCGGGCTGGGCAACCGGTTCGGTTTCCCCCAGCCGGCCGTTCTCGCCCGGTATGCCGCCGCGGGCGCCCGCGTCCTACGGACCGACGTCTCGGGGGCCGTCGAGATCACGCTCGACGGGTCGCGCCTCGTCGTCCGAACGTCCGAACCGGAGCGTTGACACGCCGAAGACTTCGGCCTAATATAATAGTCAGAACAATGAAAGGGATGCGTTTCTTTGCTTTGGTAGGCGCCGTTTTGCTCGCATCGTCGTTAGTCGCGGCGCAGAGCGTCGCCGAGGCGGCCAAGAAGGAAAAAGAACGGCGCGAAAACCTCAAGGGAAAAACGACCCAGGTCGTGACCAACGCCGACCTCGCCAAAACCCAAAAAAAACCGGCCGTGGCCACGCCGGCGCCCGTGGTTGACGAAACGCAGGCGGGCGCGCCCGTCGGCGGAGCTCCCCCGAAAGATGTTTCGGCCGCGGCCCCTCCCGAGACGTCCGCCGCCGCCCTCAAGTCCGAAGCGCGGAAAAAGTACGAAGAAAAAAAGGCCGAACTCGAAACCAAGTGGACGGCCGCCAAGGAGTTGGTCGAGCTTCTCGACCTGAAAATGAACGCGCTTGGGCAGCAGTACTACAGCTTCAACAGCATGGTCCAAAAAGACCAAATCCAGCGGACCATCAGCGAAACGTTTCAAAAACTCCAGACGGCGAAGGCCGACGAGGTCAAGGCTAAGGAAGAACTCGATAAATTCACGGCGAGCGGCGGGAAAGACTTTATCCCGGCCGTGATCAAATAACGAAAGACGGTTCAAGACGGGGCCTGGCCTAGTTGCGAGACGCGCAACTTGGCCAGGCCCCGTCTTGGTTTTCAGCGGAAATAGATGAACGAAACCTGGATGCCGAGCTCCCGCTGGTCCTGGGAGTTGGGAATCACCTTGGCCGGAATCCAAGCCCTGTCCACCGCGACGGTCAGGGTGAACTCGTTCCTATCGCCCAGCTGTTCTTTTTTAATATTGTAGGATTTATCGAAGAGCTCCTGGGTCGCGACGAACTCATCCAGGACGATGTCATTGATCTTGAACGTAATCTTCTGGTCCTTGACCGCCTGAAGGTTGACGCCCCCCTTGATCACGAGCAGCGCGTCTTTCTTGGGATTATCGACGATGCATTTCGCGTCTTTCGAGGACCAGCGCCAGTGCTTGAGGATGGAGTTGGGGTTGGTCTCGAGGTCGAACCAGCCGCTTTGATAAATCACCTCGGGCGTTCCGAGCGGCGGCGGAACAACCTTGAGCTTCTTGGAAAACACTTCCTTTTCGGATTGGCCGGTGCGGTCAAACGGGTTAAAAAAGCCTACGGACAAGCGGAGCGTTTCTTCGCCCTTGAACTGAGGGTCGAACTCATCAATGAACTTAGGGACATAAATCCGCTTCGTGGCCGAGTAGATTTTTCCCTTTTCCCATTTGGTCGTGGGGACTTCGGGGACATAGTCGTCGGCGAAGAGCATGTTCTCGTTGTGCCAGTAATGGACGAATACGCTGTAGTCTTTATCGAGCGCGAGAAAATCGTCCCCGGTTTTCCAGGCGTACGTGACGTCGGTGATGAGGTTGTCGGTCAGGGCCGGTTCGGCGAAGGTCACGGCGACCTCGACGCCTTTGACCGGAGAAGCTTTTTTGCATCCGGCCAACGTCAGACCGACGGCGATTATGAGAATCAAGACATAAACATGTCGTCTCATTGAGGGCCTCCTTCGATGCGCTAAAACAGCGAGTATTATATGGAAAGAGGCGGGATCTGTAAATAGGCACTCGGGGTGGAGGACTCGCCTGAAGGGGGCTTGGGGCAGAGGATCGTCGGCACGCCGGTTTCCCCGGCGAGGAAACCGGCTCTGGCGTCGGCTCGCTCTTCTCGGCCAGAGCCGAGAATCCGTGCCCGCTCGCCGCCTCATGGCCTCCTTGTCCTCTGCCCCGAGCCCTCTGAAAATGCCGATTGAAATCGGAAAAATATCCTCCCTCTTTTCCTGTATAATAGTCCCGCTCATGACCCGCGTTTTTCTCGCCCTCTATTCCGTATCTTCGCGGGCCGTCTGCGGGCTTAAAAGCGGGCTCGTCCGGAGAAAAATCCTGAAGCCGCGCAAGGCCCCGATCCCGGTCATCAGCGTCGGGAACCTGACCCTGGGCGGCTCGGAAAAGACCCCGCTTGTCATGGAGCTTATCTCCTATATCGAAGGGCTCGGCTTCAAGCCGGCCCTTGTTTCCCGCGGATACCGCGGCGCTTGGGAGAAATCCGGCGGTATCGTCTCCGACGGAAAAACCGTGTTAGGGTCCTGGGAACAAGCCGGTGATGAGCCCGTTCTGGTTGCTCATCGCTTCCCGAAAACGGGGGTGTTCGTCGGAAAAAACAGATATCGTTCCTGTCAAAAAGCCCGGGACCTCGGGTTCGATGTCGCGATCCTCGACGACGGCTTCCAGCACATCAGGCTCGGCCGCGACCTTGACATCGTCCTCCATGATGACCGGTCGCCCTCCGCGGTTCGGGAAGGGTTTCCGGCCCTCCGACGGGCGGACATTCTATTATGGAAAACGGGCGGACGCGGGGCGCGGCTCGACCAAATCCGGCGAAAATGTCCGGACCTGGCCATATTCAAATACCGGATGATATCCAAAGGGTTTCGGGGCCTGGGGTCGGGACAAGAAATACCGTATGCGGCTTTGAAAGGCCGGGAAATTTTTGCTTTTTGCGGGATCGCCCGACCGGGTCGATTCTTTGCCCTCCTCGAAGAATCGGGGCTTACGCTCAAGGCGAGGACGTCCTTTCCCGACCATTTTTCCTACCCGCTTCAAGCGCTGCGCCGGCTCGACGCGGCCTACCGCGAGTCGGGCGCGAAGGCCCTCGTCACGACCGAGAAAGACGCGGTGAAACTCGACAGCCGCGACGGAAGCTTTTCCCAGTTGCCGGTCTATGTTCTCAGGATCGGGCTGGATCTGCCCGAGGCATTTTTCGACCGTGTGCGCGACCGACTCCCCCGTCACGAAGAAACCCGGCCATCGAAATGAACAAGCTGACAAGAGATATCGAATATTTTATATATAAAGGGATGACGATTGGCCTAGCCGCCCTTCCGCGGCCGGTTTGCCTGGCGATCGGCTCCGGGCTCGGTCGCCTCGCCTATCACCTCGACCGCAAACACCGTGAAATCGCCCTCTCGAACCTCCGCCTCGCTTTCGGCCGGGCAAAATCAAACGCCGAGATCATCGCCGTGGCCCGGGGTTGTTTTCGTCTTCTCGGCCGGACGATCGTCGACATCCTCAAACTCTCCCACCTCGCCAAACCGAGGATCTTGAGTCTTATCACGACCGACGGCCGCGAACACCTGGAATCCGCCCTGGCCTCGGGAAACGGCGTCCTGATCTTCACCGCCCACTACGGCAACTGGGAGCTCGCCTCCGGGCCGATCTCGGAAGCCGGCCCGTTTCATGTGATCGCCCGGGCCCTGGACAATTCTTCGATCGACCGCGACCTCGTCCGCCTCCGCAATAAGCTCGGCGCGAACGTGATATCCAAATTCGGGGCGGCCAGGCCCGTTCTCCGGGCGCTGGCCCGCAACGAAATCGTCGGCCTCCTCATCGACCTCAACGTCCTGCGCAGCCAAGCCGTCTTCGTCGATTTTTTCGGAAAGCCGGCGGCCACGACTCCGGCCCTGGCCGCGTTTCACCTCAAAGCGGGCGCGCCGCTCGTGCCGCTTTTTTGTCGTCCCGTTGAAAAGGGCAGGTACTGTCTGACTTTTCTCGAACCCCTCGCGTTCGCGCCGTCCGGTCATTTCGAGGACGATGTGTTGAAAATCACCCAGACATGCACTAAGATAATCGAGCGGGAGATCCGGGAACGTCCGGAATGCTGGTTCTGGGTCCATAAGCGATGGAATACCCGGCCCGCGGACGAGGTGATAACGGTATGAGATCGCATAATCGGAAAGCCGACGAGCTCCGTCCGGTCCGGATCCATCCCGATTATCTCGATTATGCCGACGGCTCGGCCTTGATCGAGGTCGGGAAGACCCGGGTCGTCGCCTCGGCGACCATCGAGGAGAGAGTACCGCCGTTTCTCAAGAACACGGGCACGGGATGGGTCACGGCCGAATATGCCATGCTTCCCCGCGCCACGGAGAAGCGCACCCCCCGGGAGCGGAACCAAGGCTATCCGGCCGGCCGCAGCCAGGAGATCCAGCGCCTGATCGGGCGGTCGCTCCGCGCGGTCACGGACCTGAAGGTCCTCGGCGAGCGACAGATCATCCTCGACTGCGACGTCATCCAGGCGGACGGCGGGACGCGGGTCGCGGCCATCAACGCCGCCTGCGTCGCCCTCGCCCTGTCCCTCAAGAGGCTGCTCGATGAAAAAGTCATCGACACGATGCCCCTGCGGCACTTGGCCGGCGCCGTGAGCGTCGGTATCGTGGACGGCGAGCCGCTCCTCGACCTCGATTACGCCGAGGATTCGGCCGCCGAGACCGATATGAACGTCGTCCAATCCGACCGCGGCCAGCTCATCGAGGTCCAGGCCACGGCCGAGCGGAATCCGTTCTCGCGGTCCCTCCTCGAAAAACTTCTCCGGATGGCGGACCTGGGCATCTCGGAGATCATTCAAATCCAGAAGGACGTCCTGAAGAAGAAAAGCCTCCTCTTCATGGCCTACGGCTACAAATAGCCGGGGAAGACGGCAAAGGAGACCAAAGCATGAACAGGGTCTTGGTCACGGGCGGCGCCGGTTTTCTCGGCAGCCATCTCTGCGATCGCCTCATCGCCCAGGGCAACGACGTCGTCTGCATCGACAATTTTTTCTCGGGAAACAAGGACAATATCCGGCCGCTCCTCGCCCATCCGTTCTTCGAGCTGATCCGCCACGACGTCATCCATCCGCTCTTCGTCGAGGTCGACCGCATCTTCCACCTCGCCTGCCCCGCCTCGCCGATCCATTATCAGCAAAACCCGATCAAGACCGTCAAGACCAACGTCATGGGCACGATCAACATGCTGGGGCTGGCGAAGCGGATCAAATCCAGGATCCTGCTCACGTCCACGTCCGAAGTCTACGGCGATGCCCAGGTCCATCCCCAGCCCGAGACCTATTGGGGCAACGTCAACCCGATCGGCGTGCGGAGCTGCTATGACGAAGGCAAGCGCGTCGCCGAGACCCTCATGATGGATTACCATCGTCAGAACCGGGTCGATATCCGCATCGTCCGCGTCTTCAACACCTACGGGCCGCGAATGGCCGTGGACGACGGCCGCGTCGTGTCCAATTTCATCGTCCAGGCGCTCCGGGGCGAGCCGCTCACCGTCTACGGCGACGGCAGCCAAACCCGGTCATTCTGCTATGTCTCCGACCTCGTCGACGGGCTGTGCCGGATGATCGAGGCCGAAGGGATCATCGGGCCGGTCAATCTCGGGAACCCGGGCGAGTTCACGATCGCCGAACTGGCCGAAACCGTCCTGAGGCTCGCCAAAAGCAAGTCCAAGATCGTCCATAAACCGCTGCCCCAGGACGACCCGATCCGGCGACAGCCGGATATCGCCGCCGCCAGGAACAAACTCGGTTGGGAACCCCGGGTCCCGCTCGAGGAAGGGCTGATCCTGACCATCGACTATTTCCGCGAGAAACTCGGCGCCTCGAATTGAGCCTGAAGGAACGCCCCATGAAGTTGTCCATCGTCATGCCCGTATACAACGAAAAAGACACGATCCGGGAGATCACGGCCCGCGTCCTCAGAGCGGACACCGGCCTCGAGATCGAACTCATCGCCGTGGACGATTTTTCGACGGACGGGACCCGGGACATCTTGAAAACGCTCGCCGACCCGAGGGTTAAAGTTTTTTATCACGACAAAAACATGGGCAAAGGGGCGGCGCTCCGGACGGGT
This sequence comes from Candidatus Aminicenantia bacterium, assembly GCA_041479785.1. Classification (GTDB taxonomy): domain Bacteria; phylum Acidobacteriota; class Aminicenantia; order Aminicenantales; family UBA4085; genus JBGOYP01. Next base: position 9,537 of record JBGOYP010000004.1, read on the forward strand.
TTCAGCCAGACGACGGGCGACATCGTCCTCGTTCAGGATGCCGACCTCGAGTACGACCCGCGGGAATATCCGAAGCTCCTCGAGCCCGTCCTGGACGGGCGGGCGGACGTGGTCTACGGGTCGAGGTTCCTCGGCGGGCCCCACCGCGTGCTGTTTTTCTGGCATTATGTCGCCAACCGGATGGTCACGACGATCTGCAACGTCCTGGCCAACCTGAACCTGACCGATATGGAAACCTGTTATAAAGTCTTCAAAAAGGGCGTGCTGTCGCGGATCAGCCTGAAGTCCAATCGGTTTGGATTCGAACCCGAAGTCACGATCAAGATCGCCAAGCTCAAGGCCCGCATTTACGAGGTCCCGATCTCGTATTCCGGGCGGGATTACAGCGAAGGCAAAAAAATCGGCTGGAAAGACGGCATCGCGGCGATCTATCACATGCTCCGTTTCAAGCTCTTCAAATAAGAGGCCGTGCGGTTTGACCTTGACAAGGTCTAAATTTATTAATTAATATATATTTTTTTCAATAAGTTATGAAAATTATGGCCGGATTCGAAAGCTTTTGTCGGAGGAGGTTCCCATGAGTCTCGTGTCCTGGCTTATTCTCATCGGCGCCATTATTGTTTTTCTGGCCCTCGTCTCATTCGTCTTCGCCAAGCAATACAAAACGGTCGGTCCCAACGAGGCCCTGATCATTTCGGGCCGGAAAAAGGTCGTCCCCGGCAAGGACGGAGCCAAGATCAAGATTGGCTTCCGTTCCAAAATCGGCGGCGGGACATTCGTCTGGCCTTTCCTCGAAACCGTGGACATCCTGCCCCTGGACGTCATCCCGATCACGATCCGGACGCCCGAAGTCCTGACGCACGGCGGGGTCCCGATCCTCGCCGACGCGACCGCCCAGGTCAAGATCGATTCGACGGACGCCGCCATCCAGATTGCCGCCGAGCACTTTCTCGGGATGGGCAAGGACGGGATCCGCGACATCGCCGTCGCGGTCCTTGAAGGCAAGACCCGCGAAGTGATCGGGACGATGACGGTCGAGGAAATCTATCGCGGCCGCCGCGAATTCGATAAAAAGGTCACCGAAGCCGCTCTGGAAGATTTCACGAAAATGGGACTCGCGCTCTTGTCTTATGCCCTCAAGGAATTCAGCGACACCCAGGGCTATATCGACGCCCTGTCCAAACCGATCATCTCCGTGGCGAAGAGCGAAGCCGCCATCGCGGAAGCCGAAAGCCAGAAAGACGCCATCATCCGGTCGTCGCAAGCACGCAAGGAAGGCGAAGTGGCCCGGCTCCAGGCCGACGCCCTGATTGCCAAAGCCCAATGGGATAATGAGGCGAAAAAAGCCGAGTCCCAGGTCGTTGTCAACCAGAAGAAAGCCCACGCCGACTTCGCCTACGAGCTCGAGCGGACCCGCATCAACCAGGAGTTGAAGCTCGAGGAAGCCAAGGTCCGGCAGATCGAAAAAGAGCAGGCGATCAAGGTCGAGCAGCTCGAGATCGTTCGCCGGGAAAAAGAACTCGACGCCAACGTCCTCAAGCCGTCCGACGCCCGGAAGTACCAAATCAAAGCCGAAGCCGAGGGCGAGGAGTACCGGATCCAGGCGGAGGCGCGCGGCAAAGCCGAGGCGCTCAAGCTCGAAGGACAGGCCGAAGCCGATAAAATCCGGCAGAAAGGCGGGGCCGAAGCCGAAGTGCTGACCAAGAAGGCGCAGGCTTGGGAGAAATACAACGACGCGGCCATGCTCGAGATGTACTTGAAGGTCCTGCCCGACGTGGCCAAGGCCATTTCCGAGCCGCTGGCCAAGGTGGACAAAATCGTCATCGTCGGCAGCGACAAGTCGCTCGGCACGACCAAAGTCACAGCCCAGGTCGCCGAGATTTTGGCCCAGCTGCCCGAAGTCGTGAAGTCCCTGACCGGCGCGGACCTTAGAAAATTCCTCAAGGACAAGATTTCACCCGAAGCCAAGCCTGAAAAATAACCCGCGCGGACGCGACAGAGGGCTATCATGATTTCAGATAAAGCGAATGTCATCGGCGCCTCCCCGACGCTCCGGATCGCGGCCAAGGCCAAGGCCATGAAAGCGGAGGGGATCGACGTCGTCGACCTCAGCATCGGCGAGCCCGATTTCCCGACCCCGGAGAACGTCAAGGCCGCAGGGATCAAGGCGATCCAGGACAACTTCACGAAATACACCGAAAACGAAGGCATCCCGGCCCTCAAAAAAGCGATCATCGCCCGGTTCAAGGAGGACTACGGCCTCACCTACGAACCGAACGAAGTGATCGTCTCGACCGGGGCCAAAAGCTCGCTCTTCCACGCCGTCCAGGCCATCGTCAACGACGGGGAAGAAGTGATCATCCCCGCCCCCTACTGGGTGACCTATCCGCATCTCGTCAGCCTGGCCAAGGGCAAGCCCGTGATCGTCCCCACCAAGGAGGAGAACGGCTTTGTCCTGACGGCCGACGAGCTCCGGGCGCGCATCACTCCGGCGACGAAGGCCCTTATCCTGAACTCGCCTTCGAACCCCACGGGCGCGACCTACGCCAGAGCCCAGCTCGAGGCCATCGCCGATGTCGTCCGCAAGGAGGACATGGTCGTCATCACCGACGAAATCTACGACAAGCTCGTCTACGACAGCTTCAAATTCACGAGCTTTGCCTCCCTCGGCGAGGACATCAAGAAAAAGACGATCGTCGTCAACGGCGTATCGAAGTCGTATTCCATGACCGGCTGGCGGATCGGGTTCACGGCCGGGCCGGCGGACGTCATCAACGCCATGGCCAAGATCCAGAGTCATACGACATCGAATCCGGCCTCGATCTCGCAACGCGCCAGCCTGGAGGCCCTGTCCGGACCCCAGCACGACGTTGCCAAAATGGTCGCGGAGTTCCAGCGCCGCCGGAACTACTGTCTGATGAAGCTCGCCGCGATCCCCTACGTCTCCTGCTTCAAACCGCAGGGGGCGTTTTATCTTTTCCCCAACGTCAAGGCCTACTATGACAAGGAATTCAACGGTGCGCCGATCCGCAACTCCAACGGCATGGCGTATTTTCTTCTCAAGGAGGCGAAGGTCGCGATTGTCCCCGGCGATTCCTTCGGCGCGGACGATTACATCCGCCTGTCGTACGCGACCTCGATGAACAACCTGGAGAAAGGCCTGGAGCGGGTCGGCCGGGCGCTCGCGCTGCTCAAACCGGCGAAGAAGGCCAAGAGCGTCGCGTTGCAGAACACCCCGACCCGGGTCAAAAAATCGGTGCCCGTGGAGCCTGCCGTCACCGACGCGGTCCGCGACGGCCTTGTCGCCGAAGTCCAGGGCCATCTTCCGGCCGAATCCTATTACGAATGGAACGCCAACATCAACGGCGTCGTCGTCCAACTCCGGACGAACCTCGGGCACCTTAATGATTTCTGGGTCGAAAATTTTTATCCGGCCCAGCTCGACTCCGACCTCGAACCCCACGGGATCATCTACGCCGTGGACGGGATCCCGGGACGGGAGCCGCGCGCGTTCTACAATTCCGCGACGAAGACCGGCATCCTGGTCAACTGCGACAATTACGGCCCGCTGCGCAGCCTCGCCCTCGGACTCGTCGCCGACGTGTCCGAGCGCCTGTTCGGGATCCACGCCGTACGCGGCATGTCGCTCGACGCCGGCGGGAACGGCCTCGTTCTGATCGGGCCCCCGGGAACGAAAAAAACCGACCTCTTCCTCGGCCTCCTGCGGGACCCCAAGTTCCGCTTTCACGCGAACGACGTCGTCTTCGTCCGTTATTCGGGGAAAGCCGCCCTGGCCGACAGCGTCGAACGCAAGGCCTATATCCCCACGGAGACCGTCGAGCTCTTCCAACGCTTCGCCCCGCTTTTCGACCGGAGCAAGTGCGAAAACGTCATCACCCGGAAAGAGGACTGCAAGAACGCAGAGTGCCTGCGCTTGGACGACTGCCGGCTCGACCGCGGCTCGCCGTTCTGTTACAAGGCGACGAAGGACTCGTACGCCCTGCTCGACCCGTCCTGGATCGCGGGCCCGTCCGGGTTCGCCAAGCGCACGACCCTGCGCTGGGTCTTTCTCCTCCGGAACGACGCCATTTCGCCGTCCGTCGTCGAACTCGGCGCCGATGACGCGTTGCGCATCCTGGAAACGGGACAGGTTCCGGGCTTGGCCAAGGGAACGGACAAGACGACGCCCTTCTTCAACCCGCACCTTCTCGTGTCGACCGAGGAACGGCTCGCCCTCCAGAAGGATTTTTTCCGGCGACTGCTCGGGAGCGCCGCGTTTTATCTTTTCAACAGCGGCGCGGCCGGCGTGGAGAAGATCAAAGAGATCGTCGGGAAATAAGCGTCGCGGGTCCTGCCCCCGGGCACTCTTGGAGGAAAATCCTTTTTGGGGTTTCCCTCCAACGGGAGCTTCGCTCCCTGCCACTCTTCCCCGGAGCATCTCGCAAACGCATTTTCGGGGTTGATCTCTATTTATAAAATAGGGGCGCCCCGGTAGGTGTCACCCGCGACGCTTATTTAAAGCTTAAAGCGGTATCGGGGTTAGTCAAGGGACGAGCCTTCGCGGCGGAAGTGGACCCCCGGGCAAAGCCCGGGGCCCCGGCCGCCGTCGAAGAGGCGCGATTCGATCTCCTCGGCGAGAAGATGGAGAGCGGCCAGATGGACTTCCTGGATGCGCGGGGTCACGGACGAGGGGACATCGATCAGGTAATCGCAAAAAGGGGCCATTGCCCCTCCGCCCCGGCCCGTCAGGCCGATCGTCACGAGCCCCATCTTTTTCGCCTGTCGGAGCGCCGCGACGACGTTCGGCGAACTCCCGCTGGTGGAAAGCGCCAGGGCGACGTCCCCGGCCTTGCCCAGCGCTTCGACCTGACGGCTGAATACGGCCCGAAACGAAACGTCGTTTCCGATCGAGGTCAGCGCGGATACGTCCGTAGCGAGTGAAATCGCACGGAGAGCCGGGCGTTTTTTAAAAAATTTGTTCACGAGCTCGGCCGTGAAGTGCTGGGCTTCCGCAGCACTTCCGCCGTTTCCGAAAGCCAGGATCGTTCCGCCCGCTTCGAGACTCCGCACGCAGGCTTCGGCCGCACGGCCGAGAATCTCCCCGCGCCGCGCGGCGAAATCCGCGCCGAGGCGCGCCCATTCTTTCATGACGAGACGGGCTTTCATGACCCCTCCTTTTTGACGGCATCCAGGATGGTCGCCCGGGTACGTTCCATAAGCGCCGACAGCTCCTCCGGACCGTAGCCATCGACGGCCAGCGGACGACAGAACGTAACCCGGACCTGCCCAGGTTTGGCGAACGGACTTCCCTTGGGCATCAGTTCGCGCGTCCCGCGAATGGCGATAGGCGCGACCGCGACGCCGGCCGCGAGAGCAAGAAAGAATCCCCCCCGCCGGAATCGCTGGAGATTTCCGTCCAGGCTGCGCGTCCCTTCGGGAAAGATCAAAAACGAATATCGCCGCTTTTTCATCAGCCGCGCGGCGTATTCGACGCTGACCCGTCCGCTGTTCACGCCTTTACGGTCGACCGGGATGAATCCCATATAGCGCATGCCCAAGCCGACGATCGGGATCCGGAAGACTTCCTTCTTCAGGATCACCCGGACGAGTTGGGGGATCAGCAGGAAGAGCAGCGGGCCGTCGATGAAGCTCAGATGGTTGGACATGAAGACGTAGGATTTTGTCCGGTCGATGACATCCAGGCCGCGGATATCGACTTTCAACCCGAGCAGGCCCGGCGCAAAACGCAAGAACCGCTTGACGACTGCCAGCAGAGGGTCCCTGAGGCCGAAGACCATGAAGACCAGAAGGACGGGCGTAAGATAAAGGACGACCGCGGCACAGTAGAAGGCCAGAAAAATCGTCCTCAGTCTCACCGGCCGGGATTATAGCATACTTCGACTGGCCGGATTGGAGTGACCCCCCCTGACTTAGGATAAGGGGGCGGCTCGAACGACCGCCGACCGCCCCCTTATCCCTTTTGAGCTTTCGACCCGAACGGGACGGCTTACGAGCCCGAAACGCCCGCTCTCGGAGCGCGGATGAACTGACCGTTGTAGTTGATCAGGTCATTGGCGAAGGCGGCCGTGGTCGTGAGCGAATACAACCCGGCTTCCGGCGTGGACACGTTGTACGTCCAGCTTTCGAGCGTGCCGTCCCGGCCGTACGAGACGACCAGATAATCGTCGCTCACCCCGCCCGAGATGCCGTAGTTGCTGTTCACGTTCGTCCCGGTGTAGACCTTGAAGTTGGTCCCCCACTGGTCCTTCAACGGCATCGCCTTGGTGTACATCGGCACGAGGGCGGTGATCATCGCGTTGGAGATGTCGCCGTTGTTGACGAACGGGTTGGACCGGTCGGTGATGTAGTCGGCGATCCACGTCGACATCGTGTTGATGTCCTTCTGCGTCCCTCTGATCTTCGCTTTCTGGAGGGCGTTCATGGCGTTCGGGATGAGCAGAGCGGCCAGAATGCCGATGATCGCCACGACGATTAGAAGCTCGATCAGCGTGAACCCTTTTTCCTTCTTAATCATTTGATCCTCCTGTTCCTTGTGGATGGGTTTTTTCTTCCAGCAAGGTTTTTAAATTTGCATTGCACAAATAATTTATGCAAGTTGCATGCCAATCTTCGATAAATTCTATCGCGTTGAAAACAATAATGTTAACCGGCTTGTGCTCCGTCGAAGCCTTTTTCATATTAACAATTTTCGTCATTTGATGCCATTTTTCGTCACTGCGGACGAAGCGCTCCCGTTCCATTCCTGCCGTTCCCGTTGCGCTGCTCCGACCTGCCGTAGGACCTGATGTCGTATTTTTCCAGCAGATATCGCAGGGATCGGTAGCTGACGCCCAGCCGCTCGGCCATGACCTTCATGTTGCCTCCGGCCTGCGCGCCGGCTTCATAAATATATTTCTTCGAGATCTGGTCGAGATGCGCTTCGAGATTGAATCCCGGCTGGAGGACGACGACGTTTTCGTCCCGGCGCCGGCCGTTCATGATCTCCGCCGGGAGGCAGGCGGGCGTGATCGTCTCGCGTTCTTCCACGGCGACGATCCTTTCGATGAGGTTTTCGAGCTCGCGGACATTTCCCGGCCAGGGATACGCCTCCAGAATGTCGGCCACCTCGGGCGTGATCCGCTTCATCCGCCGGTTCTGCTTATCGCAATGTTTACGGAGAAAATGCGTCATCAGAAGAGGGATATCCTCGACGCGATTCCGGAGCGGGGGCATCTCGAAGGAGATGACGTTGAGCCGGTAGAACAGTTCCTCCCGGAATCGGCCGTCCGCGATCCGCTTTTTCAGGTCCTGGTTCGTGGCGGCGATGATGCGGATGTCGGCGGGGATTTCCTGGGTTCCGCCGACCTTCCGGATCATCCGGTCCTGGAGGACGCGGAAGAGCTTCACCTGCGTCCACGTCGTCGTTTCGGCGATCTCATCCAGGAAAATCGTCCCGAGGTGGGCGGTCTCGAACATCCCGCGCTTGTCGACCACCGCGCCCGTGAACGAGCCTTTGACGTGGCCGAAGAGCTCGCTCTCGAGCAGGTTCTCGGGGAGGGCGGCGCAGTTGACCGAGACGAAGGCATGGTCGGCGCGGGGACTGTGAACGTGGATCGCCCGGGCCGCCATCTCCTTCCCCGTGCCGCTTTCGCCGGTGATGAGGACGGTCGAATCCGTGTTGGCGGTTTTTTCGATCAGGGAGAAGATCTCTTGCATCGGCTTGCTTTTGCCGATGATGTTGTCGAAGCTCGCGCTCTCGCGGAAGGTCTTTTTCAGGAGAACGTTTTCCTCGCGCAGCTTTCGCTCCTCGAGGCCGTGAGCGACGAGGATCTTCAGCTCCTCGATATCAAACGGCTTGACGATGTAATCCAGAGCTCCCATCCGGAGCGCCTCGACCGCCTGCTTGACGCTGCCGAAGGCCGTGATCATGATGACCGGGGCCAGGGGGTTGCGTTCCTTGGCCCGCCGGAGAAGGTCCATGCCGTCGACCTGGGGCATTTTGATGTCGCAGAGAAGGATATCGAAATCGCCCTCGTCGATGAGTTCGACGGCCGCCGGCGTGCCGGGATTGGTCTTGACCTGGTACCCCTCCTTCTTGAAAACGACGCCGAGGAGTTCGAGGAGGCTTTTTTCGTCGTCCACGATCAGGATCGTATTCATGGCGTTTTCTCTTCCCCCCCGGTCGAACGACCCTCCTGGCCCGGCAGAGTGATGTGGATCTCGGTTCCCGACCCCGGCTCGGACCGGACGTCGATCCTCCCGTGGTAATCATCAACGATCTTCCGCACCACGGCCAGGCCCAAGCCCTGGCCGCCTTCGAACCGGGTGTAGAACGGTTCGAACATCCGATTTCGATCCTGGGCCGTCATGCCGGTGCCGTTGTCCTTGAAGCGGATGGTCAGCGCGTCCCCGCCCTCCCGGACGAAATCCACGGCCAGCCTCCCGCCTCCGGGCATGGCTTGCAGAGCGTTCCTGGCCAAATTCCAGGCCACCTGCTTGAACTGGTTGGGGTCGCCGTAAAACATCGCCGGCGTCGTTTCGAAGTTGCCGGTGACGACGGTCCGGCCGTTGAGGTCGCCGCTCATGCGGAGCATGGTCACGGTCTCGCGCATGACCTGGGACAGGTCGAACGTCACGAAGACGTGCCTTCCGGGCGAGGCGAGGCTGAGAAATTGGTCGATGGTCTGAGAGACGCGTCGCGATTCGTTGACGACGATATCCATCAGCCGGGCCTGTTCGGGGGCGAGAGCGAGCTCGTCTTTGAGGACCTGGACCGAGCCCGAGATCGCGGCCAGCGGGTTGCGGATCTCGTGGGCGATGAGCGCCGACATCCGGCCGGCGGCGGCCTGGCGTTCCTTGATGTCCAGCTCCCGCTGGGCGTCGGTCAACGCCTGCCGCGCCCGTGCGAGACTTTGCGACAGGTAATTCACGAGGACCGCGACGACGAAGAAGAGGCCCCAGGCCAGGAAGACGGCGTAGAGCGCCCGGCCCGTGGCCAGGTCCGGGGCCTGGCCCGGCTGGAAATACGGAATCAGGCCGTAGACCAGGCCGTCCGCCAGGGCGCCGAACAGGATCGCCGCCCCCGCCGCCGTCAAATATGCCGCGCGCCGGCCGAGGATGATGCTGGCCGCGGCGATAACGAAGGCATAAAGGACATAGAGGTTCCCGTCGATACCGCCGGAGATATAGACGAGGCCCGTGACGAGGAGGAGGTCGAAGACGATCTGGAAGTAGGCCTGCGTCCGGTAATGGTCATTCCACCGGAGAAGAAGAATATAGGCGAGCGTCAAGACAAAGGGGCCGGCGAGCAAGAGATAAAACGGGCCCAGGGGCAGGAACGAAACTGTCGAAAATTGGATCACCACGGCCGCGACAAGCAGGGTCGTGGCGACGATAAGCCGCGCCACGATCAGCGCCCGGAGATCCTTCTTGACGGTGTTCATTGGATTTGCGACATGAGGCTGAAGATCGGAAGATACATGGACAGAATAAGCGTACCGACGATCCCGCCGACGACAATGAGCAGGATCGGCTCGAGAACGGACAACAGGGCCCCGACCGAATTCGAGACTTCGTCGTCATAAAAATCGGCGAGCTTGGTCAACATCAGGTCGAGCGTCCCCGTGGCTTCGCCCACGCTGATCATCTGGGTCATCATGAACGGGAACCGGCCGGTGGACTTGAAGGCCTGGGTCAGGCTCCGGCCTTCGGACACCATCCGCCGGGCGTCAAGAGTGCTTTTTTCCATGAGAACGTTGCCCGCGGTGGCAGCCGTGATCTTGAGGCTCTCGAGCATCGAGACGCCGCCCGCCAGGAGCGTGCTGAGCGTCCGCGTGATCCGGGAGATTGCGACCTTGGTCAGGAGCTTCCCGAACAGGGGCATCCGCAGCATGGTCCGGTCCACCATCCACCGCCCGGGTTGCGTCGTCTTATAGTATCGGAACAGGAAAACGAGCGCGACCAGACCGGCGGCGACATAGACAATATAGTTAGAGATGAAGTTGCTCAGTTTGATGACGCCCAAGGTGATGAAGGGGAGCTGCGCGTTGAGCTCCTGGAAGATCGAGGAAAAGATGGGGATGACCTTCCACATCAGGAAGATCGCGACGAGGATGGCAAAGACCACGATGGCCGAGGGATAGATCATGGCCTGCCGGACCTGGGCCCTCAGCTTGATGATGCGGTCGATGTATTCGGACAACCGCTGGAGCATGGTATCGAGCGAACCGCTTTGCTCCCCCGAGGCGATCAGGTTGCAGAACAGGTCGTCGAAAACCTTGGGGAACTTGCGCTTGGCCTGGTTCAGGCTCGAGCCGGCCTCGACGTCCTCGCGGACCTGGTTGATGACCTTCCGGAAATACTTGCTCCGCGTCTGTTCGGCGAGGATGTTCAGGCTTTGGATGAGCGGGAGCTCGGCGTCGATCAGGACCGACATCTGGCGGCTGTAGACCGCCAGGTCTTTGAGGGAGACCTTCTCCCGCCGCAAGAACGGGATCCGCAGCCGCTCTTTCTTGGCCGAGATCTCGGACACCGTGATCTGCTCGCGCTGCAGAACCCGGGTCAGGTCCTGCGGCGAATTCGCGACGCGCTCTCCGCCGACGGCGTCGCCGTATCGGTTCTGCCCTTTCCAGGTAAAAATGGCCATGAGGACTCCTTTTATCTCCGCAGCGAGGCCGGGTTCGGGCCGAGGTTGAACGTGGTCGGCCGGAACGCCTCCTTGCGCTGAAGGATGTCCGTCAGTTCCTCAGGGAAGGACGTGACGGACATCGCCGTCTCGAGCGAGATCTGCTTGTTGAAATAAAGGCTCGCCAGAGACTGGTTGAACGTCTGCATCCCGTATTTCTCTTGCCCGAGCTGCATCTGGGAGTAGATCTGATGAAGCTTGTTTTCCCGGATGAGGTTCCGGATCGCGGTGTTCGGGATGAGGATCTCCATCGCCAGGACGCGCCCTTTGCCGTCCGTTCGCGGTATAAGAGCCTGGGTGAGGACCGCTTCGAGCGACATCGAGAGCATGATCCGCGACTGGGACTGATATTGCGGAGGGAAGATGTCGATGATCCGCGAAATCGTTTCCGCGGCCGAGTTCGTGTGCAAGGTCGAGAACGTCAGATGGCCGGTCTCGGCGACGCGCAAGGTCGCTTCGACCGTCTCCAGGTCGCGCATTTCGCCGACGAGAACGACGTCGGGGTCCTCCCGCAGGACCGAGCGGAGGGCGTTGGTGTACGAGAGCGTGTCGGCGAAGAGCTCGCGCTGGTTGATCAGCGCTTTCTTGGGCGTGAAGAAATATTCGATCGGGTCCTCGACCGTCACGATATGGACGCTGCGTTCGGTGTTGATATGATCGATCAGGCAGGCGAGCGTTGTCGACTTGCCGCAGCCCGTCGGACCGGTGACGAGGATGAGCCCCCGGGGAAGATAGCAGAGCTGGGCGACGCGCTGCGGAATGCCGAGCTTCTGGAAGCTCCACATCGTCGGCAGGAACCGCCGGATCGCCGCCGCGACCGCGCCTTTCTGCATAAAGACGTTGGCCCGAAATCGGCCGAGGTCCTTGAGACCGAAGGAAAAATCAAGTTCGAGCTTTTCCTCGAACTGCTTCTTCTGCTTGTCCGTCAGGATGCTGTAAATGAGCTGCTTGGTTTCGGCCGGGGAGAGCGGCGGATGGTCGACCGACTTCAGCACGCCGTGGATGCGAAGCCGGGGCGGAATGTGCGTCGTGATATGCAGGTCGCTGGCATCGGACTCGACCGTCATTTTCAGCAAATCGTTGATCGTCAGCGTAGTTGCCATGGCGTTTTAATCCTTGACCGTTTCCCGGAGAACGTCTTCGATCGTCGTGATCCCCGCCTTGACTTTGATCAGGCCGCTGCGACGGAGGGTCAGCATGCCCTGCTCGATGGCTCTTTTCTTGATGTCCCTGACTTGGGCATGGGTGAGAATCAGGTCCCGGATTTCGGGTGTGACCTCCAAGACCTCGAACAGGCCGGTTCGGCCTTTGTAGCCCGTGTTGTTGCAGAGATCGCACCCTCGGGCTTGATAGATCGTCACCGACTCCGCCTCCTCGGGAGTGAACCCGAACTCGACAAGCGCTTTGGCGGGAAACTTCTGCGGCACGGCGCATTTCTTGCAAATTTTCCGGACAAGACGCTGGGCGACGATCAGGACGATAGAGTCAGCGATCAGGAACGGCTCGACGTTCATGTTGACCAGGCGGTGAACGGTGCTCGCCGAATCGTTGGTGTGGACGGTGGACAGGACGAGGTGCCCCGTGAGGGCGGCCTTGATGGCGACGTCGACCGTCTCGGTGTCGCGCATTTCGCCGACGAGCATGATATCCGGGTCCTGGCGGAGGAAGGCCCGCAAGGCCGCGGCGAAATTGAGGTTGATCTCCTCTTTGATGTTGACCTGGCTGATGCCGGGCATGTAAAACTCGACCGGGTCTTCGGCCGTGATGATGTTCTTTTCGATCGCGTTGAGCGAGGCGATAGCCGAGTAGAGCGTGTTGGTTTTGCCGCTGCCCGTCGGCCCGGTCACGAGGATGATGCCCCAGGGGCGGGCGATGCCCTTCCTGAAGACCGCCAGCGATTCGGGTTCGAAGCCGAGCTGGGTCAGGTCGATCTTGAGCATATCGCGGTCGAGGATCCGGGAAACGATTTTTTCGCCGAAGATCGTCGGCAGCGAGGAGACGCGCATGTCGACGTCCTTGCGGCCGTTCTTCTCGAGTTTGACCCGCATTTTGATCCGGCCGTCCTGCGGTAATCGTTTTTCGGCGATGTTCATGTTCGACAGGATCTTGACCCGCGACAGGACGGGGTCCTTGAATTTCATCGGCAGGTTCATCGATTCGTACAGCACCCCGTCGATCCGGTAACGGATCCGGAACGACTTCTCGTAAGGCTCGAAGTGGACGTCGCTCGCGCCCTTTTTAATGGCCTCGATGAAAATGTTGTTCACCAGGGTGATGACGGGCGCTTCGTCGGCCGGCTGCTCGAACTCCGTGACGTCGTAGTCTTCCGGGGCTTCCTCGATGATCGTGATTTTGGCCTCGTCGGCCAGTTCGATATCCTCGGCTGCTTTCTTCGGGCGCAGCGCGTTCGAGAGGCCGTAATGCTTGTTGATCGCATTGGAGATGGCGCTCTCCGAAGCGATGACGGGCTGGATGCTCAGCCCGGTCCGGAACCGGATGTCTTCGATGACGTCGAGGTCCGTGGGGTCCATCATCGCCAAGGTCAGGAAGGACCGGATCCGGTGGACGGGCATAATCATGTACTTCTTGGCCGTCTCCGATTGGATCAAGTTGAGCACGTCGGGATAGATTTCGAACTGGTCGAGGTCGATATAGGGATATCCGAGTTGACGGCTGAGCCCCTGGGCCATTTCTTCCGGAGTGACCCGATTAAGCGCGACCAGGGCGCTGCCGAGCGGGACGTCGTGTTTTTTTTGAAATTCCTGGGCGGATTTGAGCGCTTCGGAAGTGATCAACTTCTCCCGAAGCAACATTTCTCCGAGCGTCGAAGCCATTCAGTTTTCCCGTTCCGAGTTAAGCATCGCTCTGACGTTTTTCGTCACAAAATCTATCGGAATCCATTTAAAGGACGTGTCGACGCCGGTCGTTATTCTCGGCCGCCCGACGTAAACAAGGAGTATTTCTGTTTTCATTACAGAGCCATAATCGGTTAAGTGCCAATTTTGGTCAATCGCCGAAACCGACTATTCCCAGGGTGATTTTTGCCGCTCACAGTTCACCCCTAAAGGCTAGTTGCCAATAATTGTCATTTTTTTCAATTTTGGCGTAATATCTTCGACTCAATATATGAGCAGAGGTCTGAGCCCAAGAATGACGATCTTCAAACGCAACGACGTTCACAAAGAGGAGGACGGAATCCCGAAGGAAGAGGTTTACCGGTTTCTCGTCGAGAGGGCTAATGACGGCATCGCCATCGTCCAAAATTCCTACCTCAAATTTACCAATTCCCGCTTGCGCGAGATCGTCGGCTATTCAGCCAAGGAGCTGGCCGGGCTTCCCTTCAGCGCCGTCGTGGCCACCGCCGACCTGAGCAACCTCGTCGAGCGGCAACGGCGCCGGCAGCGGGGCGAGGACGTCCAAGCGTCCACAGAAGCCACCCTGAAACATCGGGAAGGCCGTCCCGTCTTCGTCGAGATCAACGCCGGGACGATCTCGTTCGAAGGTCAGCCGGCCGAGCTCGTCGTCTTCCGGGACATCACGCCTCGCAAAAAAGCCGAGGACGAGCTCAACCTGACGCTGGATAAGCTCCGGAAGGCGATGGGGGCGACCATCCAGGCCCTGACGCTGACCGTCGAAATTCGCGACCCTTATACGGCCGGGCATCAGCGGCGCGTCTCCGACCTCGCCCGGACGGTCGCTATCAAGTTCGGGCTATCGAGGGAACAGGCGGACGCGATCCGGATGGCGGCGGCCATTCACGACCTCGGCAAGATCTCGATCCCGAGCGAAATCCTGAGCAAGCCCGGCCGGCTCAGCGAAACCGAACATACCCTGGTCCGGACCCATCCTCAAGTGGGATACGATATCCTGAAACAGATCGAATTTCCCTGGCCGATCGCCCGGATCGTCCTCGAACACCACGAGCGGCTCGACGGCTCCGGCTATCCGCAGCACCTGGCCGGCGACAAGATCATGCTCGAAGCCCGGATCCTGAGCGTCGCCGACGTCGTTGAAGCCATGATGTCCCACCGCCCGTACCGGTCGGCCTTCCTGATGAGCCAGGCCCTCGACGAGATCCAGCGCAACCGCGGAATTCTTTACGACCCCACGGCCGTCGATATCTGCCTTCGGCTCTTCAACAACGAGGGATACGAATTTAAATAAAGAACGCGCCTGGAGAGACTCGAACTCCCGACCCGCTGCTTAGAAGACCTTTTCCCTTATCTAGGGGACCTCCAGAAACTCTTTCCTATCGGAGAAATCGATATTTCAATCGATCATGAAAAAAGGGGCCGAGAAATGCGTGGACTATTTCTCTCGTTCCCGCAGAAAAAACTAGAATCCTAGTCGCTCAAATAGAGAAACCTCAATATAAAACCGAGCTCTGGCGCATCGACAAGCCCTCGGTATTTGATTATTGTTTCGCGACCAAAAGCCTTAATCCTCCAAAGCAACAAAGTAAGCCTTCGAAATCCGACCCGCTTAAAGAATGGATCCATCCCGAAATAACTGAAGCTCCACGGACTTACGTCCGGGGGATCTGCCCATTGCAGGCGTTGGAGCGCCTGTCCCCGAAGCGGGGATTCGCTATCCCTCCACGGACTAACCTCCATGGATTCCCGCGAGGGGATTGAACGGGAAGAAATCGTAAAACATGACGCGCTGGCCGTGAAGCGTCAGAGAT
>JBGOYP010000005.1:0-24521 GCA_041479785.1 Candidatus Aminicenantia bacterium
CGAAGATCATCATACCCATGCCGCTGTCCTCAGGAAGGTTCGATCATCATGCGGACCTATTAATAAATTAATGAAGTCAGAAGACCAGGTCAAGGGCCTGCTTGACGATTGACGCGCCGAGAACGGTCACGCCCGGAATATTCTCTTTTTCGAGCTGGGCCACATTCCCCCGAGGGCAGAGGACGGTCGTGAACCCGAGCGAGGCGGCTTCCTTGACCCTGGCGACGGCCTGCCCGACCGAACGGATTTCTCCGCTCAGCCCGATCTCCCCGAACGCGGCGAGGCCGGCCGGGACGGGACGGTTCCGCAGGCAGGACAGCATGGCCAGCGCCACGCCGATATCGGCGGCCGGTTCCTCGATCGTCAGGCCGCCGGCGGCGTTAATATAAATGTCTTCGCCGGCGAACCCGTAGCCCAGCTTCTTTTCGATCACGGCCAGGATCATCGCCGTCCGGAAGTGGTCCAGGCCGATCGTCATCCGCCGCGGGTTGGCCGAGAATAGCGTTGCCGAGACCAGCGCCTGGACCTCGACGAGCAACGGCCGCGACCCCTTGATCGTCGCGACGACGGCGCTGCCCGGTTCGTTCTTCGGCCTCTCCTTGAGGAAAAACGCCGAGGGGTTCGGGACCGCCTGGAGGCCTTCGCTGGCCATTTCGAAGATGGCGAGCTCGGAAACCGGCCCGAACCGGTTTTTCAGGGCGCGCAGGACGCGGTGGCTATGGTCGCGTTCCCCTTCGAACAGCAGGACGACGTCCACGATATGCTCGAGGGATTTGGGGCCGGCGAGCGACCCCTCCTTCGTGATATGGCCGATGAGGAAGGCCGAGATCCGATTGCGCTTGGCGAAGCGGAAGACCCGGTTGGCGACCTCGCGGACCTGGCTGATCGTTCCCGGGCTCGACGACAATTTCGAGGAAAAGACGGTCTGAACGGAGTCTACGACGAGGACCTGGGGCCGGAGCTTGTCGGCCTGGGCCAGGATCCGTTCGAGGTCGGTCTCGGCGAGCAGATAGAGGTCGCCGTCGCGAACGCCCAGCCGGTTGCCCCGGAGCTTCATCTGCTCGAGCGATTCCTCGCCCGAGATATACAGGACTTTCTCGCCGTCGAGAGCGAAATCGCGCGAGACCTGGAGGAGGAGGGTCGACTTCCCGATGCCGGGCTCGCCGCCGATCAACACGACCGATCCGAGGACGACCCCGCCGCCGAGGACTTTGTTGAACTCGTCGATCCGGACCTTGGTCCGGGGTTTCGCGATGTCCTTGATGTCCTTGTAGAGGACGGGCTCGGCCGGCGCGAAAGAATATTCGACGCCCGCCTCCTCGGCGATTTCCTCGACGAGCGTGTTCCACTCGCCGCAGCTCGGGCACCGGCCCATCCATTTGGGCGACTGGGCGCCGCAGCTTTGGCAGACGAATACCGCTTTATTTTTCATCGCAGCCCGACCCCGAGGCCAAAATAAAATTCCCGCTTGGCGGCTAGGGCGATCTCGTCTATGCCGGCGACGAGATACAGATATTTAACCGGAAAGACCTTGGAATACATCCGAAGACGGGGCTTGGACGCCCGATTGAAGTCAAACCCTTCGAGGCCGACGACCCATCGGCTCTGGAAGGCATAGTAATCCATCCCAACGCCGAACTCGGATTCGATGAAACCCGCCCGGCCGACGAAGTCCCCGATCCGGTATCTCCCCTGGAGCGAAAACGCCGTCGCTTTTTGCCAGGGGTCGCGCACGACCCCGGCCTCGATGGCGACGCTCGGCGTGAACCACAACCCCGCCGAGAAGGAGGGCCGGACGAGGTCACTTTTACCGTAATAGCCGGCTTGGATGTCGAGCGACGGCTGGAGCGAGGAAACTCCCCGGGTTGCCGTCCGAACGTCCTCGAGCGCTTTTTTCGCGTCCGCATAGAGCTCCGGGTCCTGGATGAGCTTTCCGACCGTCCCTTCCCCCCGGTTGATTTTCTCGAGCGCGGAATTAAGGAGCCGGACCGATTCCTCAATCTTGCCGAGAAGGTCCTTGATCTTATCGATATTCGATTTGAGGGCGTCCCGGTTCTCCTCGGCGATGTCCTTGATCAGGTTAAGGGCGTCCTGAGCCGTGGCGCTCACGGTCTCCACCGATTTATCGAGGGTCTCGACGGCGGATCCGGCATTCCGGACGGTTTTCCGGATATCGTCCCGGTTCCGGCCCAGGACGTCCTTAAGCTCGGACGAGACCGAAGCGAGGTTTTCGAGCGTCCGGTTGAGGTTTACCCGCATCTCCGGGCCGAGCGCGTCCTTGATAGCCGCGCTCGCGCTCTCCAAGTCGTCGCCGAGCGAGCCGAGCAACTCCCCGACCTGGTCGAATCCGACCGATTTCAGGCCGGGCAGGATATCTCCCGGCCGGCACATCTCCGCGTCCTTACCGGGAAGGATCTCAACGTATTTTTCCCCGAGCAAGCCCAGGGCGCTGAACGTCGCCCGGGAATCCCGCGGGATCTCGATCCCGGAATCGATGGCCAGGGCGACGCGGGCCTGCCTCCGGTCCAGCGTGATGTCCTTGACGTAACCGATGCGGACGCCGGCCATCTTCACGGCCGCCCGCTTGTCCAGCCCGGCCGCTGTCTCGAACCCGGCATAGATTTCGTATCCCTTTTTCTTGAAGAGGACGGACAGGTCCCCGACGATGAAGATGAACGTCGCCAGGATGAGTAACGTCCCCCCCGTGAAGAGTCCGATGCGAATCTCACGCGTCATGGTCGTCTCCCGATTCACCAGGTTTTGATCGGGCCTTCGGCCCGGCCGTGAATAAATTGCTGAACGACGGCGTTCGACGACCGCCGGAATTCGTCCGGCGTGCCGACGGCGATGATCCGCCCGAGGTACAGCATCGCCATCCGGTCCGCGACCTTGGAGGCGCTCGTGATGTCGTGGGTGATGACCACCGACGTTACACGCATCTCGCGCTTCAGCATGAGGATAAGCTCATTGATCGCGTCGGCCCGGATCGGGTCGATCCCCGTGGACGGTTCGTCATAGAGCATAATCTCGGGCGCGTAGGCGATGGCCCGGGCCAGCCCGACTCTCTTTTTCATGCCGCCGGAGAGCTCGAAGGGCATGAGATGCTCGACCCCGCGCAGCCCCACAAGCTCCAGGCTCTCGGTGACCTTGGCCCGGACCTTCGCCCGCGGCAGGTCGGAATACCGCTCGAGGCCGAAGGCCACATTTTGGGCCACGGTCATGGAATCGAAGAGGGCCGCGCCCTGGAAGAGCATCCCGAACTTCCGGGTCAGGCGCTGCCGTTCGTCGCGAGCGAGGGCCGTCGCGTTCGTCCCGTCGATGAAAATTTCGCCGCAGTCGGGGGTGAGGATCCCGATAAGCAGCTTGAGCAGGACGCTTTTCCCCGAGCCGCTCTGGCCGATGATGACCATTGTTTCGCCCGTTTCGATTTCGAGGCTGAGCCCGTCCAGGACCCGCTTCGCCCCGAACGATTTGGAGAGGTCGACGATGCGGATCATGACGTTCTTTTACCCCGGAAGGAACATGCTCATGAAAAAGTTGGTGATGAGGATGGCGATGCTCGCGATGACCACGGTCCGGGTCGTCGCCCGGCCGACACCCTCGGCGCCGCCCTCCGTTTTCAAACCCTGCCAGCAGCCGATGATCGCGATGATCATGCCGAAAACGGCGGCCTTGATCAGGCCGGAGAGGACGTCCCACAGCTGGAGGTAGAGAAGGGTGTTCCGCAGATAGACCGTGCCGTTGACGCCCATGAGAACGACGTTGTAGAACAGCCCGCAGGCGATGCCGATGAGATCACCGTAGAGGGTCAGGCACGGCAGCATAAACAGCGCCGCCAAAGTCCGCGGCACGACCAGGTAACGAACAGGGTCGGCCCCCAAGGTGAACAGGGCGTCGATCTGCTCCGTGATTTTCATCGTCCCGATTTCTGCGGTCATGGCCGAACCCACCCGTCCCGCGACCATGAGCCCGACCAGGATGGGAATGAGCTCCTTGCTCAATCCCAGGGAGATGATCGGCCCGCCGTAGGCTTCCGAGCCCTGGCCGACGTAGCGGTGAAACCCGACGTACGTCTGAAGGCCGAAAACAAGCCCGCCGAAAGCGGCCGTGAGCGACACGACGGGCAGCGTCCGGGCGCCGATCTGCTCGATCTGTTGGGCGAAATTTTTCCGCTCCCAGGGTTTTCCAACCAGCTGACGGAACGTCCGCCCGGCGAGAATGGCGACCTCCCCGATTTCTCGGAAGAAGGCGGCAGCGAGGGATTCCGTCCGTTTCTGGGGCATGCTTACGCCTCGGTTTCGGCGTATTTGAATTCCAGGTCGGCGAACCGCGCGTATTTGTTTTGGAAGGCCAGCTTCACGAGACCCGTCGGCCCGTTGCGCTGTTTGGCGACGATGACCTCGGCGATGCCCAGGAGGTCGCTGTGCGCCTGCTTTTCGTCGGGGGAGAAATACATCTCGGGCCGGTAAATGAAGATGACGACGTCGGCGTCCTGCTCAATGGCCCCCGATTCGCGCAAGTCCGAAAGCTGGGGTCGGGGTTCGTGGCCCCTCTTCTCGGGCGCGCGGCTGAGCTGAGAGATCCCGACGACGGGAATGTCGAGCTCCTTGGCCAGCTCCTTGAGCGAGCGGGTGATGTACGACATTTCCTGGTTCCGGTTCTCGAACCGGCCCCCTGTCCGCATGAGCTGGATATAATCGACAAAGACGATGTCCAGATGGCCTTCCATCTTGAGGCGCCGCGATTTGGCCTTCATCTCCATCATCGTCAGGGCGGGTGTCTCGTCGAGATAGACCCGGGCACGGGAGAGCTTTTCGGCGCTGAGCCGGAGCGCCTCGAGGTCCAGGTCACTGATGTGGCCCGTCCGGACGTCCTTGATGTCGACCTTGGCGTCGGCGCAGAGCATGCGGATGGCGAGCGCCTGCTTGGACATCTCCATGGAAAAGAACCCGACCGCCTTGTCCGTTTTCAGGCCGACATACTGGGACATGTTGAGACAGAGGGCCGTTTTTCCCATCGACGGACGGGCCGCGACGATGACGAGCTCCTGACGCTGAAACCCGGCCGTGATCCAGTTCAGGTCACGAAAACTCGTGTCGACGCCCGTGACCGCGCCGCGGTTCTGGACGCGGCGTTCGATTTCCGCAATCGTCGGGCCGGTGATCGCCCCGAGGGGAAGGAACCCCTCCTTCGTCCGCTCTTCGGCGACGTCGAGAATCGAGGCCTGGGCCGCGTCGAGGATCTCGTCGGCCTCGGCTTTCTGCTCGAAGCTCGCGTTGATCGTTTCGGCCGAGGATAAGATCAGGCGCCGCAGGAGCGCTTTTTCTTTGATGACCCGGGCGTAGTATTCGACGTTGAGGCTCTTGGGCACGCCGTCCATGAGCGAGGCCAGATAGGCGGCGCCGCCGGCGTCGTCAAGCGAACCGTCCCGTCGCAGCTCTTCGCTTAACGACAGGAGCTCGACGGGGATCCCCTTGTCGACGAGCCGAACGATGATCCCGAGGACCTTGCGGTGGGCGTCCTTGTAGAAATCGTCCGGGTCGACGATGGACAGGACGACGTTGAGGTTTTTGTTGTTGACCAGGATCGCACCGAGAACGTTCTTTTCCGCGTCCGGGCTATGGGGCGGGGTCTTCTTGAGAAACATCAAGTCGAGTTCCACGCGTCCCCTCCTTTACGGACCGCGTCGGCGCGGGCGCCGGGCCGAAGCCCGGGGCGATAGCCTCAAGCGCCGCCGGCCGTCTCGTCTTCTTCCTTGACGACGGCGACCTTGATCTCGGCCTTGTCGTCGTGATAGACCTTCACCGGAACGGTGTAGTTTCCCAGCCGCTTGAGCGGCTCGTCCAGGACGATGCGTTTTTTGTCGATATCGAAGCCGAGCTTGTCGAGGGCGTCTTGGATATCGGAGGCCGAAACGGAGCCGAAGATGTGATCCTTCTCCCCGGCCTTGCGGGCGAAGCTGAGGGTGACCTGGTTGATCTTCGAAATGATCTCCTGGTAGGACAACCGCTCCTGGTCGACTTTTTTCTTGAGCGCCTGGCGCTCGATGTCGATCATTTTGACGTTCGAGGTCGTGACTTCGAGCGCCAGCTTGCGCGGGATAAGAAAGTTCCGCCCGAACCCCGCCGCGACCTTGACGATATCGCCCTTCCGCCCCACATTTTCAACGTCTTGTTTTAAGATGACCTTCATGATTCCTCCCGCGGTGGGCCGTGTCAATCTTCGACGTAGGGCAGCAAGGCCAGCAAGCGCGCCCGTTTGACGGCCGTGGCGAGCCTGCGCTGGTGAAAAGCGCATGTCCCCGTGACCCGGCGGGGCGAGATCTTGCCCCGGTCGGGGATGTATTTCTTGAGGATATCGACGTTCTTGTGGTCGATGAATTTCACGTTCCGCTGGCAGAACCGGCAGAACTTCTTCTTCGGCGGAAAAAATTTCTTGTACGAGCTTTTTTCGGGGCGATCCGGACGTTCCGGACGGTCCGATCGTTCGTCTCTGGCCATCTTACGCCTCCTCGGTCTTCTTCACGGCCGGGCTTTCGGCCACGGCCGCCTCGGCGGTCGGCTCCTCGGCCCCGGTCTCCCGGCCCCGGCTCCGGCCCGCCGCTTTCTTTTTCTTCCGGACATTCTGTTGTGTTTCCTTAACGAGCGTCAGATGGCGGAGGACCGTATCCATCTGGCGGAAGCGGCGCCCGAGCTCGGCCGGGATGTCCGTCCCGCCCTCGTAGTGGAAAAAGACGTAATAGGCTTCGTTGAATTTCTTCAGGGCGAAAGCCGTCCGGCGCTTGCCCCACTTGTCCAGCTTGATCATTTTCCCGTTTTTCTGGGAGACCACGTCGGCCATTTGCTGGATGATGACCCCGGTCTCGTCCTCGGTGATGTTGGGGACGATCAGGAACCCCGTTTCGTACGCTCTCATCAAAACCTCCTTATGGTTTCACAGCTCCGCCCGCCCCGCGGGGGAGCAAGGAGAACAGTCGCTGTGTCCTCTCTTGATATCTCCGAAATTCAATTATACCGGTTCATGGCGGCGTCGACGTCGCCCGCGAGCATGAGCTCGAGCGCTTGCCGGGCCTTGTCCAGGCCCTCCGCGAGGCCCTCGCGTTCGCTTCTGCGGAACGGCGAAAGCACGTAGCGGACGATGTCGACGCCGGCCGCCTCGGGTCCGATGCCGACGCGGATCCGGGGAAACCGGTTCGTCCCGAGCTCGGCGACGATCGAGGCCATGCCCTTGTGGGTCCCCGGTCCGCCGTCCTTGCGGACCCGGATCATTCCGAGCGGCAGGTCGATATCGTCATAAACGATAATGAGCCGTTCGGGCTCGAGCCTGAGGCCTTTGACGAGCTCGCGCACGGCCGGGCCGCTCGAATTCATGAACGTCTGCGGCATCGCCAGAATCACGCTCTCCGCGTCTCGCTTCACCTCGACCGTCTTGGATTGAAACTTCATCTTCTTCACCCGGACATCCCACGCTCGCGCGACCTCCTTGATGAACAGGAATCCCACGTTGTGGCGCGTGTCCGCATAGCGGCGGCCGGGATTCCCCAGCCCCACGACAGCCCACACGGTTTATTTTTCCTCCTCCTCGTCCTTTTTCCGTTCCTTCTTGATGACTTCGGGCTCGGCGGCTTCGGGCACGGCCTCCGCGGCAACGGCCTCTTCGGGCTTCGCCTCGACCTTCTCCTCGTGCGGGACCTGGATGAGAACGAGGACCGTCCCCGGGTCGCTGAGGACTTTAGCCCCCTCGGGCGCCGTCACGTCGGCGACCTTGAGGGTCTGATGGAGATGAAGACCGGAGATGTCGACCGTGATCCGCTCGGGGATGTTCGCCGGCAGACATTCGACCTCGATCTCGCGGGTCATGAAATCCACGAACCCGCCTTCGGTCTTGACGCCGATGGCCTCGCCGAGGAGCTCCACCGGGATCGCGACGCGGATCGCCTTGTCCATGGCGATCTGGATCAGGTCGGCGTGGAGCAGCTCGTCCGTGGTCGGGTCGACCTGAAGGTCTTTGATCATGACGTCCTTCTCGTGGCCTCCGACCGCGACCCGGAAGAGGGTGTTCTCCCCCGTCTCGGATTTCATGATCTTGATGATGTCCTTTTTGTTCAGGACGAGGGCCACGCTGGCCGCGCCCTCGCCGTAAAGGATGGCCGGGATCATCCCGCCCCGCCGGATCCGGCGCGAGGCGTTCTTCCCGAACGCGTCCCGCTGTTCGCTGTGAATGACCAGACTCATCGTCACATTCCTCCTTATGCTTATGAAAACAATGAACTCACGGAACTCCCCTCGTTGATGCGGCGGATGGCCTCGCCGAAGACCTCGGCGACCGAAAGCGTGACGATCTTCCGGCAGCCCCGGCTTTTCTCGTTCAGGGGAATGGTGTTGGAGACGACCAGTTTCTCGAGAGACGACTTTTCGACCCTCTCGATGGCCGGGCCGGACAGCACCGGATGGGTGCAGACGGCATAAACGGTGCGGGCGCCGTTGGCTTTCAGGGCGTCCGCGCCGAGGACCATCGTCCCGGCCGTATCGACCATGTCGTCGTAAAGGATGCAGGTCCGGTCCCGGACATCGCCGACGACGTTGAAAACTTGGGCGACGTTCGGCGCGGGCCGGCGCTTGTCGATGATGGCCAGGTTGGCATCGAGCCGCTTGGCGAAAAACTTGGCCCGGCCCACCCCGCCGGCATCGGGCGATACGACCGTCAGGTCGGGGAGGGCCAGACTTTGGATGTATCTCGCCAGGACGGGCGCGGAGATCAGGTTGTCCACGGGGATCGAGAAGAATCCCTGGATCTGAGGCGAATGAAGGTCCATCGTCAGGATCCGGTCGGCTCCCGCCGCTTCGAGGAGGTCGGCCACGAGACGGGCGGAGATGGGAACGCGCGGCCGGTCTTTCCAGTCCTGGCGGGCATAGGCGTAGTAAGGAATCACGGCCGTGATGCGTTCCGCGGACGCCCGCTTGAAGGCGTCGATCATGAGGAACAGTTCCATGAGATGGGCGTTGGCGGGATAACTTCCGCTCTGGACGATGAAGATGTCCTCGCCGCGGACGTTCTCGTCGACGTAGTAATGGATTTCGCCGTCGCTGAACCGTTCCAGAACGCTCTTGCCCAGCTCGATCCGTAGATAGGCCGCGATCTCCCGGGCGAGGGCCAAGTTCGAAGAACCGGCAAAGACTTTCATGGTCTAGTCCTTTGTCTCATCGTTCGATATGTCAAAACTGGGGCGGGAGGATTCGAACCCCCGAATGGCGGATCCAAAGTCCGCTGCCTTACCGCTTGGCGACACCCCAGCCTCAAGCTCGTTCCAGCCTTGAAGCCTCGTGACCGTCTTCGTAAGTACGGCCTCGCCGCGTTTTCGCGCATCCGCCAGGCACCGCTCGGCCCGCCCGCGGTCACGGAACAGCCCGTACACCGCCGAGCCCGAGCCTGTCACAAGTGACAATTCCGCGCCATGGTTTCGGAAAAGGCTCTTATACTCAACTAATTGAGGATAGAGACGAAAGATCGTGTCTTCGAGTCGATTTTCCAGAAAACCGAGGTCTCGGGTCTCTAAAAACCGGCTTATTTTACTTTCTTCGCCCGGGGAAGTCAAGGACGAGGGGAGGAGGGCGCCATAGATCTGCGGCGTCGGCACGGGAAAGGGCGGAAAGGCCAGAACCACGAAAAACGGCGGTAGGTCGGTCAACTCGGTCAGCCGGTCGCCGCGCTCCTCACCGAGGCAGAGCCCGCCGTAAAGAAAATAGGGGACGTCGGCCCCAAGGCGCCTCGCGAAACCCGCGAGCGTCTCGCGCGAAAGGCCCAGCCCCCAGAGACGGTTGAGGGCAAACAGCGCCATGGCCGCGTTACTGCTCCCTCCGGCCAAGCCGCGGCCGGCGGGGATGTTCTTCTCGGCGCGGACCTCGGCGCCTCGGGACGCGGCGCTCTCCTCCTGGAGGAGCCGGGCCGCCTTGAAGATGAGGTTTGTTTCGTCCCAGGAAATCGTCGGGTCGTTTCCTTCGAGCTTGACCACGGGGGAGGAGGCTTCCCGAAAATCGAGAACATCGCTCAGCCCGACCCATTGGAACAGCGTCCGGATGTCGTGATATCCGTCGGGACGCCGCCGGACGACCTCGAGACCTAGGTTGATTTTGGCGAACGATTTAATTCTCATGCCGCAGGATCCGCTCGACCTCGTCCCAGGTTTTCGACGCGTGCGTTCCGATAAACTCCAAAGAAAAGAGGCGTTCCGGGACGGGAACGTTGAACGCCATCGTCAGAACCGTCAAACCTCCGTCTCCGAGAGGGCTCTCAAAATTCAGGCGGCGCGGGACCGCGCTCTCGGGGAAGAAATCGAGGACAGAAAAATGAAATTCTCCCCGTTGGCCCGAGACCCTCCGACCCAGCCGGTCTTCACGGAAAAACCACCCGGCGGGGGATCGTTCGAACCCCCGCCCCGAAACGCGCCAGCGCCCGCAAAGAAGCCCGACGAGATCCGCGAGCGAAAGACGAAATCCAAGAAATTTTTCGACGACCTCCTCCGGGGACGCTTTCCAATAGACCCGTTCGGAGGAGAGAACGAGATAGGCTGCGGGGCCGACGAAGATGATCTCGGCCGCGGTCCCGCCCAACGGAGCGGCCACGTCGATCTTGCCCCGGCCCGAAAGTTCGAGGAGGAACGAGAACCGGGCTTTTGTCGCCGCGCCGTTGAGCGTGGCTTTCCATGACCCGTGGCCTTCGAGGGTTACGAGGTCGGCGGGCATGGGGCTGACGACCGCGCGCGGAGCGCGGCAACCGAAGGTGGTCGCGAGCAGAACCAGCGCGGCGAGAGCCCAGGCCCTTGGCGTCACGAGCGAGCTTACCCCCTTACGCATTATGGCAAACCGGCCGGCGGGTCAATCCAGTTTGAAGCCGTAATCTTCCGCTTTCTTCTGGGCTTGGGGAGAGGTCTCTTTACGCGCCGGGGGCGTTTCGTCCCCGAGACGGAATCCGTAATCCGTGGTCTTTATGGTGCGGGCCGGCCCGCCCGGTGTCCTCTTCCGCTTCCGGAGCAACGGATAGAACGGGGACTTTAGACGCTTGCCGAAACAGGACAAGTTCGGGTTAATGATCATCAGCAGGATCAAGGCCCCGAACACGATGAGAAAGCCGGTCACTCCCCATTTCATGGTCGTTCCTCGCGCACGGGATTCGATGCGAGCGCGTCGGCGCCCCTTAAAATATCATTATAGGGCTCCGAGGTGAAAATTGAAAGAGGAGGACGCAGGGACGGACTTCGAGAATTCGGGCCCGGGCGGTCAGTCTTCCTGGAATTCCGGGATTTTCGCTTTTTCTTTTTCTTTGCCGAAATGGAATCC
Source organism: Candidatus Aminicenantia bacterium (assembly GCA_041479785.1). Taxonomy (GTDB): domain Bacteria; phylum Acidobacteriota; class Aminicenantia; order Aminicenantales; family UBA4085; genus JBGOYP01. The sequence goes on from JBGOYP010000005.1 coordinate 11,337, forward strand.
GAGGATAAACGCCGACGATACGGCGATGATCAAAATCAGCGTCTTGAAGAAATCCTTCATCGCATAACCTTCCTTTATCTATTTTATTCAAACCCGTAAAAAAGTCAACTTGGCGGGCACGACCCGGAAATTGCCGATAGAAAGCGAGACGGAATTCCGGGACATAACCGGAAAATTCATGGGACACAATCCCATTTCGAGAGAAATGGGTTGTGTCCCGAATTTTCCGGATCGTGTCGCTCGAATTCTAGTATTCACCTCGATTGTGGACACAACTTGAGACCAAAGAGCTCTATCGGCAATTTCGGGGCAAGTCCGGGCGTTACGGGGTTTGATTTATCCTGGTTTTCGCCCTATAGTTAAGCTGGACGGACGGGTTTATGTGAGGGCATCATGAGAAAAATCTTCGGCCTCATCCTAATGTTGACGGCCTGGGCGTCCAGCCTCTCCCCGGCCCAAGGCGTGCGGAAGGCCGTGTGGGCCGGCCAGTTCTACGAGCCCGACAAGGCCGCATTATCCGCTCTTCTCGACGAGTTTTTCGCCGCGGCGAAACCCGACGCTGCGCCGCCGGGGAAGATCCGGGCGATCATCGTGCCGCACGCCGGTTACGTCTATTCGGGAAAAACGGCGGCCGCCGCGTATCGGCTGGTCCGGGGGCTGGACATCGAAACCGTGGTCATCCTCGGCCCGTCGCACCGCGTCGGCTTTGAAGGCTGTTCGATATATCCCCGGGGCGGGTTCGAGACGCCGCTCGGCATCGCCGCGGTCGACGCGGACACGGCCGGCGCCCTGATCAAAGCCTCCGGGTTTTCCTTTCTGCCGGAGGCCCACGCCCAGGAACATTCTGTTGAAGTCCAGGTTCCGTTTATTCAGAAAGCTCTGCCTCAAGCGAAAATCGTTCCCATTGTCATCGGCATTCCCTCGGAAGCGACCGTCCGCGCCCTCGCCGGAGCGCTCGTCAAAGTCCTCAAGGATAAAAAAGCGCTTGTCGTCGCCTCGACCGACATGTCCCATTTTCTCCCTCGCGCCGAAGCGAACGAGCTCGATAAGAACACGATCTCTCTCGTCCTCGGGCTGAAGACGACGGCCCTGCTGCGCAAGGTCGAGCGGGGCGAGAACATTCTCTGCGGAGGCGCGGGCGTCCTCGCCGCGCTCTTCTATGTCCAGGACATCGGCGGGGCGCAGGTCAAGCTGCTCAACTATGCCGACTCAACGGCCGGCGGGGGACCGGCCAATCAAGTCGTCGGGTATTTCGCCGCAGTCCTCTTGACGAGCACGCCGAACTCGGGAAGCTCGGGGTTCGGCCTTCCGCTTGTCCTCGGCTCCATCATGGCCGGGGCGGCCAGTCAAAACAGTCCGGAATTCACGCTTTCGGCCGACGAAAAAAAAGAGCTCCTCCGGCTCGCCCGGCTGGCGGTGGAATCGCATGTCCTCGGCGGGAAGACGCCGCAGGCCGGGACCGCGGAACCCAATCTTCAATCCAAACGGGGCGCGTTCGTCACCCTGACGAAGAAGGGCGAACTCCGGGGATGCATCGGGTTCACGGAGCCCGTTTATCCGCTCGCCGAAACCGTGGTCCGCTGCGCCGTTTATGCCGCGTCCGAGGACCCGCGCTTCGGGCCCGTCCAGCCCGCCGAACTCAAGGACCTGGACTACGAGATCTCCGTCCTCACACCGCTCCGAAAAATCGATGACCCGAAGCTCGTCCAGGTCGGGAAGCACGGCCTTATGATCGCCAAGGGCGGCTACCGCGGGCTCCTCTTGCCCCAGGTGGCCGTCGAGTTTAAATGGAACCGCGAAGAATTTCTCGCGGAGGCCTGCCTCAAGGCCGGCCTGCCGCCCGACGCATGGAAAAAAGGCGCGGACATCTACGTCTTCGAAGCGATCGTGTTTCGATGACCGTGGCCCGAAGGTCGCGGCGATGAGGTCGTTCGCTGGACGGCCGTCGCCAAATCGCCGGGATTCTGATATAATCTTATTTCTAAAGGATTTAAGTATGCCGCTCTACGAATATCAGTGCCAAAAATGTCATAAGCGCTATGAGAAGATCCAGAAGCTGAACGAGCCGCCTTGCAAGAAATGCCCGGCATGCGGCGGCCCACTCAAAAAACTCTTCTCCTCGCCCGCGATCCAGTTCAAGGGCGACGGATTCTACATCACCGACTACGCGAAAAAGGCACCCGCCGGCGGCGAGACGAAAACGGACAAACCCGCCCCGACGAAAACCAAGGCGTCCGAAGAAAAAAAATCCGAGGCCAAGACCGAGCCGATGCCGTCCGACAAGCCCTGTCCGGATTGAAAAGGCGGTCGCCCCGCGATGAACATCGTCGTCCGCACGCCGAACTGGATCGGCGACGTCCTCTTCTCGCTCCCGGCGGTTGACAGCCTCCGGGCGAACTTTCCCGACGCCGAAATCTGGCTGGCGGCGAACGACTGGACGCGGGACCTTTTGGAGGGCACGGTATATTCCGACCGTGTCCTTCCGCTCCCGTCATGGAAAGGGATCGACGGCCGGAGAGCCGCCGCCCGCGCTTTGCGGTCGCGCGGCTTTGATATCGGCCTCCTCCTGACGAACTCGTTTTCTTCAGCCTGGCTCTTTGCCGCGGCGAAAATCCCCGAGCGCTGGGGATATGTTCGCGACGCCCGCGGCCCTCTTCTCACGAAGCGCGTTCGGCCTCCGAAAGCCGACCCCGCGCCCCACATGGTCCGGTATTACCTCGGGCTTCTCGAAGGGCTCGGCCTGCGGACCGTCACGGCCGAGATCAAACTCGCGGTATCCGGAGACGAGCGAAGCGGCGTTCGGCGGAAGCTGGCGTCCCTCGGCGTGGACCCCGACAAAAAGATGGCCGTCCTGGCCCCGGGCGCGGCGTTCGGTCCGGCGAAACGCTGGCCGGCCGCGAATTTCGCCGAGCTTTCCCGGCTCCTGCGGGACCGCGCGGACGCCGAGGTCGTCCTTGTCGGTTCGGCCGGGGACAAGGCCCTCATCGAAGAGATCCTATCGCCGCCGTCGCGCCGGGTGCTGTCCCTCGCCGGGACAACGAACCTCCGTGAACTTCTCGCGGTGCTGAGCCTCGCATCGGTGATGGTATCCAACGACAGCGGCCCGATGCACATGGCCAACGCTCTCCGAGTTCCGGTTGTCGGCATTTTCGGACCGACCGACCCGCGCGTCACGGCCCCGTTCCATGCCCCCTCGACCGTGGTCAAGAAGGACGACATCCCCTGCTGGCCCTGCCTCTACCGGACATGCCCGTTTGACCACCGCTGCATGACCCGGATTACCGCGGACGACGTCTTCGCCGCGGCCGCTCCCTTTCTGAGATGAAGAAGAAAGCTGTTTTTCTCGACCGCGACGGAACGATCAACATCGACGTCGGTTACCCATCGAGCTTCGACCAGGTCCGGATCTATCCCTCTGCCTTCGAAGCGCTGGGCAAGCTCAACGAGGCCGGCTTCCTCGCGGTGATCGTCACCAACCAGTCCGGCGTGGGCCGCGGCTTATTCACGGAAGACGCCCTCCGGGAGCTTCACAGCCGGCTCCTCGCGTCCTTCGCCCGCAGGGGCGTCCGCGTCGACGCGGTTTATTATTGCCCTCATTATGACCCGGCCGAGCGCTCCGAAAGTCAAAAGTCCTGTCCCTGCCGTAAGCCGAACCCGGAGATGGGCTTGCGGGCCGCGGCCGACCTCGACCTCGACCTTCGCGCGTCCTATATGATCGGGGATAAGGTCGAGGACATCGAGTTCGGATGGAACATCGGGGCGACGCCGGTCCTCGTCCGGACGGGTTTCGGGGCCGCCGCCGAGCGCCTTTTCCTCGACCGGCCCGTCCGGCCGGCCGCCGTCGCGGACACGCTTTTAGACGCCGTGGACTGGATTCTGCGCCGGGAAAAGAGCGGGCCGTGATCCGCTTCGACGACATCCTCGACAAGGTCGCGGGCCGGTTCGGCGAAAAAGACATCGCCGTTCTCCAGAAAGCGTACGTCTTCTCGGCCAAGGCCCACAAAGGCCAAGTCCGGCGCTCGGGCGAACCCTATCTCAGCCATCCCTTGGAAGTGACGAGCCTGCTCGCCGACATGAACATGGACCGGACGACGCTGGTCGCCGGCCTTCTCCATGATGTGCTCGAAGACGCCGGCGTCCCGCCGGCCGATCTCAAGGAGGCCTTCGGGAAAGACGTCGCCGTCCTCGTCGACAGCGTGACGAAAATCAGCCGGATTCAGGAGGCGTCGGCTGAGACGCGCCGGGCCGAGACCATCCGGAAAATCATCCTGGCGATGACCGACGACATTCGCGTCATCTTTATCAAGCTCGCCGACCGCCTCCATAACCTCCAGACGCTCACGGCCCTCTCCAAGGACGACCAGAAGCGGATCGCGGCCGAAACGCTCGAAATTTACGCGCCGGTCGCTAACCGCCTCGGGATGGGCCGGATCAAGGCCGAGCTCGAAGACCTCGCCTTCCGCTTCGTCGACCCCGAAGCCTATACCCGGATCACCGCGCTCATCGAGCCGCGGCGCGCCCAGGCCGAGGCCGACCTGGACCGGTTTAAAAACCGGCTCGCCGAAGTCCTGACGGCCAACGCGATCCCGGCCGAGATTTCACACCGCATCAAGCGCCCGTACAGCATCTACCAGAAGATGACGGCCCAGAACATCGATTTCAGCCAGGTCTACGATTTTCTCGCCCTCCGGATCATCACCGACTCCGTCAAAAACTGTTACGGCGCCCTCGGCATCATTCACCAGACCTGGCCACCGCTCGTCCAGCGTTTTCGCGACTTCATCGCCGTTCCCAAACCCAACCTGTATCAAGCCCTCCACACGACCATCCTGACCGAGGACAAGCGCAGTTTCGAGATCCAGATCCGGACGCGCGAGATGCACGCCCTCGCTGAGAATGGAATCGCGGCCCATTGGAAATACAAGGACGAGGACCCGCAGAGCCTGCTCAAAGACGACCGCCGGCTCCAGTGGCTGCGGGAGATGGTCGAGCTTTTCCGCGAGCAGAAAGACCCCCAAGAATTCCTGGAGAACCTGAAGATCAACCTCATCCCGGAAGAGGTCTACGTCTTTACGCCGAAGGGCCGGGTCGTCTCGCTTCCCTCCGGCGCGTCCGCCCTCGATTTCGCTTTCCGGATCCACACCGAGATCGGCCTCCACGGCGTCCAGGCCAAAGTCAACGGGAGACTGGCACCCCTCAAGACGCGGCTTAAAACGGGCGACATCGTCGAGATCGTCACGTCGCCCAAAAAAACGCCGACCCGCGGCGCCCTCAGCATCGCCTTCACGTCAGGAGCGCGACATCAGCTCAAGCGATGGCTGAAGCAACAGGAGAGAACCCGGAGCGTCGCCCTCGGCAAAAAACTGTGGGAGAAAACGCTCCGGAAATTTGGTCCCCGGCCGGGACTGCCGCAAGGCCAAGAGCTCGTCGAGAAACTCGGCCCCGAATTCGGGCTGCACGTCGCCACGCCGGACGAGTTCTTCGCTCAGGTGGGGCTCGGCAAGGTCGTCGTCGGCCGGAAATTTCTGGACAAGCTCGCGCCCGCCGGCCCGGACCTCGGGAAAAAGGACGGCCTCGCGCCTCGCCCCGATACCGAAATCTCCGTGAAAGACAATGACGGGGGGTTGGGGCGGTTGGCCAAGTGCTGCCACCCGATCAAGGGCGAACCGGTCATAGGATATATCACCGCGGCCAAGGGGATCACGGTTCACGCGGCGCGCTGCGCGCGCATCGTCCGAGAAGTCCTGGCCGCCGAGCGGCTCGTCGAGGTCTCGTGGAGCGGGGTGGCTCAGGAAAATTTTTCCGCGGGATTGGTCATTCGGTCCTCGGATACCCCCGGTCTGCTCGCCGACGTGGCGTCCCGGATCGCGGGCCAGGGAGGGAACATCACGAAAGCCGAGGTCGAAACGTTTCCGGACGCGAGCGCCGTGATCAAATTCGACCTTCGTGTTCGCGATATCCGCCACCTTGAGGCGATCATCGGCGAAATCGCGAACCTCAAAGACGTCCGCGCGGTGGAGAGGGTGTGAGGGGGGGTCAGACGGCTTTCTGGACTTTCCCGGAGCGCAGGCACCTCGTACAGACCCAGATCTGGCGGACGCCGGCGTCCGTCTTGGCTTTGACGTGCTGCAGGTTGGGCCGCCACATTTTCGGAGACGCCTTGTGGGAATGGCTGACGTTATGCCCGAAAACGGGGCCTTTTCCGCAAATGTCGCAAACTTTCGGCATGGTCGTTCTCTCTAACGAATTCAAAGGGGCTCTTTTATAGCATAAACGCCCGAGCCCGGCAACTGTTATTTCAGCCGCGCCGCCGCTTGAAGGCCGCGAGCGCGTTGCTCATCAGCATGGCGATCGTCAGCGGGCCAACGCCGCCCGGCGAGGGCGTGAACCAGGACGCTTTGTCAATCACGCGGGCCTGGACATCCCCGACCCACGTATAGCCTTTGTCCTCGATCTCCTTGAACCGCTTGGCGTCGTCGCCGAAAAGTTTGCGGACGACCTCTTTGTCGCCCACGGCATTGCTGCCGACGTCGATGACGACCGCCCCGTCCTTGACGAACTCGGGGCCGACGAACCCCGGCTTGCCCATGGCCGCGATCAGGATATCGGCCCGGGCCGCGACCTCCGCAAGGTTCTTTGTTTTGCTGTGACAGACCGTGACCGTGCCGTTTTCGTTCGTGATCATCGCCGCGAGCGGTTTGCCGACGATCAGGCTGCGGCCGATGACGACGACGTCCTTGCCCTCGATCGTGACGCCCGTGGATTTAATGAGCTCGAGGCAGCCCAGCGGCGTGCAGGCGCGCGGCCCCGGCTGGTTCTGGAGAAGCAATCCGAGGTTGTACGGATGGATCCCGTCCACGTCCTTGCGCGGGTCGATCCAGGAGATCACCTCGTGCGTGTCGAACTCCTTGGGGAGCGGGAGCTGGACGAGAATCCCGTCGACCAGGTCGTCCGCGTTGAGCTCGTCGATCAGGGCCTTCAACCGGCCGGCCGGAAGGTCGGCCGGGAGAGAAAGAATCCGGCCGTAGATCCCGAGGCTCTGGCAAGCCTTCTCCTTCATCCTTAGGTAACTCTGCGACGCGGGGTTGTCGCCGACGAGGACGCCGACGAGCCCGGGAACGATCCCGCGCCCGGCTTGTGCGGCGGCCACGTCACGCTTGACCCCGTCCCGGATGCGGTCCGCGACCGGTTTGCCTTCGAGCCACTGTCCCATGGGGTTCTCCTTTCCTTCGGGGAAAGCCCATTATACGAATGTCGGCCGCGGCCGACAAGCCGTCGGGGCTTCGGACTTTATTTTTGCGAAAATCCCCTTGCCCTTCCGCCCCGGCCGTGGTATTATGGCTTCGCCTTTTCCCAATAAATCAGATAAGGGAGGCGTATTTTTCCACAGCTGTGAATATTTCTGTGGAAAAATAATTAGCCGATACGCAAATGGAAGAAAAAACGAACCCCTGGCTTCACATCCTCTCCGAAGTTCAAAAAAAGGTCGACCAGAACAGCTTCGAAACTTGGTTCGAGCCGACGGCGTACATCGGCCAGGAGCGGGATAGCCTGTACATCAAGGTCCCCAACGCCTACTTCAAGGACTGGCTGTCTTTTCACTACGCCCAGGCCATCGACGAGGCCGCCCGGAAGCTTTTCGGCAAAGGCTACGATATCAAATACATTTTCGACGAAACGCCGATCATCTTCATGCGCAAGTCCCCCGAAGAGCGCCGGTCGAAATACGGGATGCTCCTCAACCCCAACTTGAACCCAAATTACACGTTCGCGAGCTTCGTCGTCGGGTCGTGCAACCAATTCGCCCACGCCGCCGCCACGGCCGTCGCCAAAAGCCCGGCGAAGTCCTACAACCCGCTGTACGTCTACGGCGGGTCGGGTCTCGGCAAGACGCACCTCATGAACGCGATCGGCCATCAGGCCCTGCAGAACGACCCCCGGCTGAAGATCATCTACATCACGACCGAAAAGTTCATGAACGAGCTCATCAACCATCTTCAGTACGGGAAAATTCTCGATTTCCGCGAGAAATACCGGAGCGTGGACATCCTCCTTATGGACGATATCCAAAATCTGTCGGGCAAAGACCGGACGAAAGAGGAGTTTTTCCACACCTTCAACCACCTGTACGACAATCAAAAACAGATCGTCATTTCGAGCGATTGTCCGCCCAAGGAAATTTCAGGCCTCGAGGAGCGATTCCGGTCCCGGTTCGAATGGGGCCTAATCGCCGACCTGAAGCCGCCTGATATCGAAACGCGCATCGCCATCTTGAGAAAAAAGGCCGAGCTCGAGGGCGTCGACCTCCCCGAAACCGTGGCCCTGTATATCGCCGATAAGGTCCACGCGAATATCCGCGAGCTCGAAGGCTATCTCCGCCGCGTCGTCGCGTACGCCTCGCTGAAGGGGGAAAAAATCGACCTCGACGTGGCAAAAGAAGCCCTGAAGGACCTGTTGGATTCCACGGCCCAGATCGTCAGTGTGGAAAAGATCCAGAAGCTCGTTTGTCACAAATACAAAATCAAGCTCGCCCAGTTGAAATCGAAAAACAACTCTCCGAAAGTCTCGTTCCCCCGCCAGATCGCAATGTATATAGCCAAAGAGCTGACCGACACGTCGCTTCCGGAAATCGGAAAGAAATTCGGTGGAAAACACCACACGACCGTCCTCCACTCCATACGTAAAATCGAAAAACTCCGCAACGATAACAACGAATTCGACAAAGAAATCAACAGCCTCATTAACTTCATTCAGTAATAAAATCAGAGAGTTGACGCCGATATGCACATTTCATTTGCATTTCTTTCTTATATTCATTACTCTTGATTTTATAAAAAAAGAAGAATAAGAATAAGAATAATAAGAATAAGAGGAAGACGCGAACACGCAAGGAAGGTGCGGCAATGAAATTTTCCGTGACGAAAGAGGTTCTTGGCGAAGAGCTCCAGCTTCTTCAAGGAATTGTCGAAAAACGGAACACGATGCCGATCCTGGCGAACATCCTCATCCAGGCGTCGGGTTCGACCGTGGAACTGACGGGGACGGACCTGGAAGTGGGGCTGAAAACACATTTTGAGGCGGACATCCAAGAGCCGGGCGCGATCACGGTTTCGGGAAAGAAAATTTTCGAAATCGTCAAATCGCTGCCGGACGGGAAACCGGTTCAATTCAAAGAAGACAAAGACTTGGTCATGGAGATCACGTCGGGAGAAAGCGAGTTCAAGGTCCTCTGCCTCCCTAAAGATGACTATCCGCAGGTCCCGGACGCGAGTTTCTCCAAAAAAATAACATTTCCCGTGGAATCGATTCAGGCCATGATCGACCGCACCTTTTTCGCGATCGCTCAGGAGCAGCGCTATTATCTCAATGGCGCGCTCCTTGTCGTCAAGCCGAAGACCGTCGAGCTGGTCAGCACAGACGGTCACCGGTTGTCTTATACATCGCAAGCGAACGAATCGGGCGTCGTCAAGGAAGTCAGGGTCATCGTCGCAAAAAAAACCTTGAGCGAACTGCGGAAATACGGAGAACGGGAGATCGAATTCGACCAGGACGAAAACAATCTTTTCTTCCGGTGCGGAGCCCGAACGCTCATTTCCCGCATGATCGAAAGCAAATTCCCGAATTTCGAGGCGGTTATCCCGAAAGACAACACGAATATCGCAACGATCGCGCGCGAGGACTTCACGAACGCGATCCGACGGGTTTCCCTTCTCTCGGCCGAACGATCCCGCGGGATCAAGTTCACGCTCGAGAAGAACCGGCTGCGCCTGTTTTCGTCCAACCCGGAAATCGGCGAGGCCCGGGACAAGATCGACGTGGACTACAAGGGCGGGACGATCGAGATCGGGTTCAACGCCCAGTACATCCTGGACTTTTTGACGACGGTGAGGTCCGAGAAAATCCGTCTCGAGCTGAAGGACGAGAACAGCGCCGCGCTTTTAAGGCCGGACGCCGAAGAGGCCATTAAAAGCCTCTACGTCCTGATGCCGATGAAGATTTAAGCGGTCGAGCGGCCGCGCCGGGCTCCGGCGGCGGTGCCGATTCCGAGCGACAAGGCCTTCTCCAAAAAAAACACAAGGGATTTGATCCCGTTTTCCACCGGCGTTGAGAGCGGAGCGCCCCACGCGATCGTTTTCGGCTGGATCCCCAGGATGAGGACCCGGCAGGGAAGGGTTTCTTCGAGGTAAGCCACGAGATATTTCAAGGACAGATTGTGCGTCGTGAGGCCCTCGTCGGCGATGTCGTCGGCGTCCACGAGAAAAACGGCGCCGGGCCGGCGATGACCGGCCGCGGCATCCAGAATCATCACCAGGTCGGGGCCGAATTTCCGGATTTTCCCCGTCAAGGATTCCGGGGCCTCGCGGCCGGCGAGAATTTTCAGCCGCGACCGGAACCGGCCGCGGCTGACCGTTCGAAGGGCCTCGGCACAGAACGACCCCGCGGCGTCATCGCCTTGATCCCGATGTCCCACGCCGAGGATCGCGATGCGGCGGGCGTTCGCGACCTCGCGGCGGACACGGCCTTTCCAGGACAAGGACGAGGGCGGGGTTGGGGACGAGCGTTGCGGCGTCATATCCGTCAAACGAGGAGCGGACGATCGCGGCGGCCGGCCGGAGTCCGGGCTAAGCCGCCGGCTCGGTCTTGGCCGGGGCGGGGTTCGGCGCGGCGGTCGCGGGCTTGGGCTCTCGCCGGGGAACGGCCCGGACGAACTCCCAATGCATCTTCAGGTTATGCCGGTCGAAATCGGCGATCTCGAAGAGGTGGTCCATGTCCATGGCCTTGGGCGTCGTCGGGCAGGAGTCGACGCATTGGGCGCAATGGATGCAGCGGTCGTTGTGGATGGCCATCCTAAATTTCTTGTCGACATCGCTCAGCGACGTGATCTCGATCGCCTCGGCCGGGCAGTCGCGCTCGCAGGCCCGGCAGGCGATGCACAGGTCGGGATGGAGGAACGGCGAGCCGCGGAAATCCTTCGGCACCGCGAGTTTCTTGAACGGGTAGTCCACCGTGGCGGGTTTTTTGAAGAGGTGGCGGAGGAGCTCCGGGAGGAAGACCGCGATTTTCATGAGCGCAATCCCTTGATGACGATGACGATCAGAAGCTGGAGGACGGCCAGCGGCGCGAGATATCTCCAGGCGAAGGACACGACCTGATCGACCCGGATCCGGGACGTCATGGCCCGGATGAGGGACAGAAAGAAGATGATCAGGAGTGTCTTGAGGACGAACTGCACGAAGCCGAGGATCGCCCCGCCCGGGAACCCGCCGAGGAAGACCGTGGCGAGGAGGCCGCTCGAGACGACGAGCTCGATGTCCGTCATCAGCCGGAAGAAGGCCAACTTCTTTCCGGAATACTCGGTGAACGTCCCGCCCACGATTTCGGTCTCGGCGTGCGGGATGTCGAACGGCGTCCGTTCGAGCTTGGCCTGGACCGCGATGAGGGCCACGACGAACCCGATCAGGTTGGGCAGGATGAGGAGCGGCTTCCTCTGATAGAACACGGCGATTTCGGACAGGCGCCAGGAATCGGCCAGGATCGCCGGACTCAGAACGGCCATGAACAAGGGCACCTCGTACCCGAAGAGCATGGTCAGGACGCGTGTCCCGCCGATCGTCGAAAAGAGGTTGGTCGACGACCAGGCGGCGAGGAAGAAGACGAGCGTCGGCAGGCTCAGGAGATAGAGGAGGACGATGATATCGCCCGAGAAGGAAATCATCGGGACGGCCGCGTCGCTGAAAAACCAAACGGGAAGAAGCAGCCCCGCCGTGATGACGATGGCCAGGCCGAAGACCGGGAGGAGCGAAAAGAGCGGCTTGTCGGCCTTCTCCGGGACGATGTCCTCTTTCGCCAGCAGCTTGACGAAATCGGCGATCGGCTGGAGGATCCCCCAGCGGCCGGTGTGCGTCGGCCCCATCCTGTTCTGGAGGCGGGCATAGACCTTCCGGTCGAACCACTCGCAGAACGTGGAATAGAAGAAGAGGAACAGGAAGCCCGGATACACGAGCAGATAGAGAAGGGTTTTCACAACGGCCATACCGCTTTCCCTTTCCGAGAGAGATTCCGAGACCGGTCGTTCGCGCGGGCGCGCAGCTCGCTGAAGCGGACGACGGACAGCTCGCCCGTCCGGGCGTTGACGATCTCGACTGTCCGCTCGGCGCAGCAGATGCAGGGGTCGATCGCCGCAAAGATGAGCGGGATGTCGGCGATGAACCCGTTCCGGAGCATCACGACCGTGGCCGGGTAGTTGGCCAGCGTCGGCGCCCGGACCTTCAGCCGCTCGGGCTTGTCCGAACCGTTCGATTTGATGTAGTGCATGTTCTCGCCGCGCGGCGCCTCGTAGCGGCTGAGAACCTCGTTCGGCTTGGCCCGCTTCGGCGCGCGGACCGTGACCGGGCCGGCCGGAAGGTTCCGGACCAGGAATTCCGAAATTTTGTACGACTCGAAGAGCTCCTTGATCCGGACCACGGCCCGGCCCAGGACGTCGCACGTGTCCGCCGTACAGACCTCGAACGGGACGTCATCGTAGACGGCGTGGGGGTCGTCCTTCCGGACGTCGCGCGGAACGCCGGAGGCGCGGGCGGTCGGGCCGACGGCGCAGAGCTCCATCGCCTGCTCTTTCGACAGGTAGCCCACGCCGGCTAGGCGGCCGACGAACGTCGGCTCGTTGGCCGCAAGGTAGAAGTAATACTCGCTCCGTTTCCTGAGGATCTCGAGCCCGTCCAGGATCTTCTTGATCTGGCCCTCGTCGAGGTCCCGGCGGACGCCCCCGAGCGTGTTCATGGCGTAGTGGACGCGGTTCCCGGAGATCATCTCCAGAAGGTCCATGACGACTTCGCGGTCGCGCCAGGTATACATGAAGAAGGAGTCGAACCCGGCTTCGTGGCCGGCGACGCCGAGCCAGAGAAGATGGCTGTGAATGCGCTCGAGCTCGGAGACGAGATACCGGATATAGGCGCCGCGCTTGGGCGGTTCGATCTCCATGAGCTTCTCGACGCCCTGGACATAACACGTGGCGTGGGAATGGGAGCAGATGCCGCAGATGCGCTCGGTCAGATAGATGTTCTGGATCCAGGTTTTTTCTTCGGCGAGCTTTTCCAGCCCGCGGTGGTTATAGCCGAGCCGGATGTCGGCGTCCTTGATGACTTCGCCTTCGACCGTCATCCGCAGGCTGATCGGCTCCTTGAG